>DFBI01000067.1 GCA_002367335.1 Syntrophaceae bacterium UBA3084
ATAAGAGGGGCTTTATACGCATGTTTCGTCATCTCCTGTCGGAAGAAGATGTCATGTTTCGCCTCATGTCTCTGACGGACGGAGAACGTCGCAATACAAATATCTTGCATCTTTCGGAGATTTTGCACCAGGCCTCCGTTGAAAAAAAACTTACCATTGCGGGACTTTTAAAGTGGCTTTCACGGCAGAGAGATTCAGAGGCAGCCAGGTTGGACGAACACCAGCTCCGCCTGGAAAGTGATGAAAATGCCGTAAAACTCGTAACAGTTCACAAAAGCAAGGGCCTTGAGTATCCCGTAGTGTTTTGCCCGTTTACCTGGAGTGGGTCTAAAATACAAAATTTAAAAGCTCCCTTCATGTTTCACAATGAAGGTGACAGGGGGATACTGACGTTTGATCTTGGCTCTGAAAAAATGGCTGAAAACCGTGTCTTTGCCGAGAAAGAACAACTGGCGGAAAATCTGCGATTACTCTATGTGGCCTTAACGAGGGCCAAAAAGCGCTGTTATCTTGTATGGGGACGTTTTAATAAGGCTGAAACGTCGGCTCCTGCATATCTTTTTCATCGGCCTGAATTGCGGGAGAGCAGAGATGTCATAACCGGAATGGAAAAACGATTTAAGACTTTGGATGATGATACCATGCTTGCAGAGTTGAAAAATATCCAGGATAGGGCCGGAGGAACAATCAGCGTTTCCGAAATGCCTATGGAAAAAGGTGGGGAAACTTCACCGGCGCCGGACAAAGCGGTAACCCTTGTATGCAGGGACTTTTCCGGTGACATAGACAGCAGCTGGCGTCTGTCGAGTTATTCATCCCTCGTGTCGAGTCGACCTCACAGTTCAGAAATGGCTGACTATGATGACGTGAGACAGGGGTCGGGGATCGGGGGCCAGGGATCGGGGGTCAGGGGTCAGGATACGGCCGATATTTTTTCATTTCCCAGGGGGGCAAGGGCAGGGATATTTCTGCATGATATTTTTGAACACCTCGATTTTGTGGAGAGCGATCCCGGTCATGCGGAAAAACTGGTGGAGGATAAATTAAGGGCATACGGGTTTGATCCCGCATGGCGGAAAACAATATGCAATATGATCCACAGGGTATTGACTGTCTCACTCAAACCGGACGCAAGTGATTTTACGTTGTCTCGCATAGGGAATCAGGATCGTCTCAATGAACTGGAATTTTATTTCCCATTGAAATCGATAACGCCAAAAACGCTGAAAGGTATATTTGCGGCTTACAAAGAGCCTGTCTCTCTTGAAAATTTCCCGGAGCGGATTGGGCAGTTGCATTTCATGCCTGTCAGGGGATTTATGAGAGGGTTCATAGATATGGTTTTTCACTTTGAGGGACGCTATTACCTCGTGGACTGGAAATCAAATTATCTCGGTGGCAGTGTGGAAGATTACGGGCAGGATGCCCTTGTTACTGCCATGGATGAGCATTATTATGTTTTTCAATATTACATTTACACCGTAGCCCTTAATCAGTACCTTAAACTACGGCTGCCCGGCTATGACTATGAGAGTCATTTTGGCGGTGTATTTTACATATTTCTGCGAGGGGTGGACTCGGCCAAAGGTTTGCAATACGGCATTTACAGTGATCGTCCATCCGCAAAACTGATCAATGGGCTAGGCACAGAACTTATACGGGAAATGGTGTCAAGTCCTCATTCCTGACAGACTTACTTTCTTTTCAGATTCTCTATATTCTCCAATGCCGAAATGGATACCAATATTTTTTAATCTTTCGCCTGTATATTTCTTGCCAAAGCCTTTTCTTTCCCGACTCTATTTTTATGAAGATGATTTTGGTTTTTTCAACTTATTTGATTATGTGATTATGTTTGTCAAGAATGAAGACTTGGCCCCTTTTCCTTCCTTCCGGTCAGATACTGCCTTTCAAAAAATGGCACGGCTTTGCCCAGTCCATCTCCGGCGATTTGTTCGACGTTTCTTTTGATTAAGCCGTGATTGCCTGAAGTTGTGCGGGTACTTTGTTCAGAATAATTTCTTTAAGGTCGATTTTGTGACTTGCATTATCGATGTCAATTCCTGTTATATGACCATCTTCATCATAGTCTATGACGACGCCTTCGGATATTTCTACGCTTTCCGTACTTGTTTTAGAAGATAGATCAATATAGAGTGAATCTGTTTCAGGATAATAATTTAGTTTCATAGTTTGAACCTCCTATCAGGGAAGGCATTATGAATAGTCTTCTTATCATCAAGCGTTACTACTCTTAATACACGTCCACTAAGTTCTTTGATTTCTCCCCAAAATCGAAAACGGTTATGTTCTTGACGCTCGACCTTGATGGGATTTTCTATGACCTGGATACACCATTCCTTCTTTAAATAAGACCGTTTTCGTAATACCTCATTTTCAAAATATTCCGTATAGTTATATTCCGACATAGCTAAATGATAACTTATTTAGGTTAATGTGTAAATATTTCTTTGTCTCGTCGAACGTTGCAAATCAGCCGCCGCTGTGAGCGGTCGGCTGCATTTGCCTTGTTCGGTCATCTAATCTGCATTAAGATTCTTCAAAATCTTCTTTGCTAATGGTTCTTTGATCTCGGTGTGCCGAGGGACAGCTTCCGTAGTTCCGTTCTTTGGATTAATCCAAAGTGAATGTGAAGCGCCTTTCCGCTTCAGGTAGCAACCCGCGATTCTCAACCTTCGCTCCAAGTCCCATCCGCTTCATCCAATCATCACCGTATCTTGGATAGTGTCATCAGGCAGCCCTCGGAGGATGTCAGCCTTGCGATCCTCCAAGATCAACTCAATAGCCTGTCGCAAATTAGCCTTGGTTTCCTCTATCGTCTCACCCTGTCCATTGGCGCCAGGCACCTCCGGGCAGATAGCCCAGAAGCCGCCCTCGGGTGCGGCCTCTATGATTGCTGGGGGAAAGAGGGGACGACCTTAAATATTCAAATAACTCAGGCTTCCAGTTGAAGACCCCGTTCCTTCGCCATGCTCTCTCCTCGTTGAACC
>DFBI01000231.1:0-6806 GCA_002367335.1 Syntrophaceae bacterium UBA3084
ATGACTTATTTATTTCCAGTTCCTTAGTTTGAAGAAATCTACCTTCGTAAATATCAAGTTAATTATTACTATTAGTTTTGGCAAGAGCAGGAATGCGGAAAAAGTTGCAGGGTTGGAATCAATGGCATTAGCTTTGCGCTGATGGAGGATGCAGCGCAAAACAGTCTACCTGTGGCAGATTTACGAAGCCGTCAGAATTAATTCCTTATAAAATCCGTCAGTGCTGGATTTTGAGCCGTTTTCAAATTTTGCAAACGGCTCTTGGCGTACTTGTCGAAAAGTATCCATGGCTTGCCTTTTTGTCTTGCCATAATATATGAAAAAGTTATAGACAATAACTAAAAATAAACAGTGAAAACAATTCCAGTGAGGGACAATAATTTTATTCATCTTTGTCAGCCGGATGCCCGTAAATCCTGTGGAGCTTGTTGCGGGCTGTACAACTATGCATACAGCACGAAAGAATCACTTGTTAAAAGATTGAGACAAAGGACCGCATTGTTTCATAAGACTGTAAACGGGCAAGATGATTTAGAAGACTTTTCCCGGATGATCAAGGAATCAGAGCCTCAAACCAAAATTTATGAGGTTATATATTGCTGCGAGTACATCGGGTTTCTTGATAATAGTGAGAAAAAGGTTGGCTGTCTTCTTCATCCCCTTCAAAATGGGGGTAAGGATTTCAGAGATGCATCATTTTATGGCAGGGATTTATGCGATGGTCACTTCTGTCCCAGCTATCATCATATTTCACGCGAGGAAAAACTGGCCTTAATCAATATTATCGAAGACTGGTATCTTTATGGCCTGTGTATTACCGATATAGATCTTGTTAAGGAATATTTTCGGTTTATCAGCGAGGGGATTGGCGAGATGCCATCAGCCGACAGATTTAAGGAGGGCGCGCTTAATGAGATCGCCCGTCGTTTTTTTTCACTTAAGCTTTCCTGGTTGTTCCGGTCACCCGAGACAAACCGTTTTGGGAAATATTATTTTGACGGATGCCAATATATGATAAATCATATCGATTACGATGCCCTGGGTTGCGAGAGATCAAGGTTTGACAGGATATTCCTCAGCTTGACTTCGCAGTTTAATACCCTGGAAGAATTGAGAAAAGGAGAAGCCATAATACAGGAAAATATTGATGAGTTTATATATAAATACCAGGAGGCATATTGACTCTTTTAACGGTATTGCAGTATGTAAAATCAAGAGAAAGGGGGGGGGCTTCGGGGTGAAGGAGATAAAGAAAAATATTCTTTATTCAAAAGAAGCGATAGAAAAACGTGTAAATGAACTTGCAGAGACAATTTCCCGTGATTACGAGGGGAGAAAAATCGTTTTTGTATGCGTTCTAAAGGGCGCCTTTATCTTTTTAGCAGATCTTACAAGGCGACTGAAAGTGCCCCATGTCGTAGATTTTGTAAGATTGGCGAGTTATGGTTCCGGAACGGTCAGTTCAGGGAAAATAACAATCACAAAAGATATCGAAACTTCCATAGAGGGGAAAGATGTTGTCATTGTTGAGGATATAATCGATACCGGAATTACCATGGATTTTCTGAAAGACAGGCTGAAAAAAAGTAATCCAAACTCTTTAAAAATCTGTGCCTTGCTGGACAAGGAAGAAAGAAGAGAAGTTAAAGTTGATGTAGATTACGTTGGTTTTACCATAGAGAATAAATTTGTTGTAGGATATGGAATTGATTTCGACGAAAAGTTTCGATGTCTGCCGGATATTTATGTGATTGACGAATAAAATTAAGCGGGCCGCTCGGGAAAGTTTCGCTTGCCCTTGCGGCGAAGCTATTCTCGGATAGTCTCCTGAGGGGGAAAAGAGTGATAATACAGTGTAAAAAGTGCGGAACAAGATACAATTTCGACGAGGCATTAATAGAGGGGGAAGGAATATGGGTAAGATGTACTCGTTGTAAGAATATGTTCTTTCAAGTCAATCCCGCGAGAGAACAAATAGTTTCGATCCCGGATATAGTGGATGAAAACATAGCGATTGGCACTGATATGAAAAAGGAAAAACCTGAAACCGGTGCTTATCGTGAAGTTGTGCAGTACCCTCGGTCTGATGAGGATAAGGAAAAAAGAGATGAAGTGGAACAACTCTGGCAAGACATAGCGCTTATGGAGGAAGGAAATCTCTTTAATGATCAATTAGAAAAAGATGCTTTGCTGAAAGATGAAGGAAAACCTGTTAATCCGGCAGAGCCAATACTAATTGAAGAAAATGATAGTGATCGTAATGGGATTATTCGAAAAGAAACCGGGACCGGGGGAAAAAGGAAAGGATTCTGGACACCGGGTAGGATTGTGGTCTATCCAGTAATTGTTATCGTTGTATTGTTGACAGTTTATTTTTGGTTTTTCCCGCAAGTCGGCAGACAGATCTTAAATAATGTTTATCTTGTTGAAGAATCAACGCAAATTACAGGGGGGAAAGATAATACAAAAAGATCAATAAATGGAAGTAAGGAAAAAATTTCATTCGTTAATATAAAGGAACATACTGTGAAAAACTGGATTGTCGGTGATATTTTCATAATCCGGGGCATTGCAGTTAATAAAAACACTAGTCCCGTTTCACAGGTTAAAGTAAGAGGTAGAATATTAGATTCATCGGGGACTGTTTTAATGAAAGAAAAAGTTTATGCAGGTAATATTCTTACTGATGAGGAGTTGAAAAACCTGACAGAAGAAGAAATCAAAGAAGAACTTTCCAATTCCTGGGGAAGTGATTTTCTCAACAAGGAGATACCATATAAGGGAGAGATTCCTTTTATGATTGTGTTTAGTAATCCTCCCGAAAGAGCTAAAGAATATTTGATTGATCCTGTACAAGTTGAGGCCGTCTCTAATTAACAGAACATTCCGTTAAGGGTAGATAAGGGTCAGAAGAGAGAACTCGGGAAAAACAGGGGGACTTATTTGTCGCCGACAAAAAAAGTAAAAGTTGCTTTCGTCTTATTATTTATAATTTTTGTTACAGGAACACTGGGCTACCATTTCCTGGAAGGGTGGACTCTTGCCGAAGCTTTTTATGCAACGGTTGTTACCCTTGGCACGGTAGGATATGGCGATTTTTACCCTATCACTGCAGAAGGGAGAATGTTTGCGGTTTTCCTGATTATCTTTGGTGTAGGCACCATGGCCTATACATTCGCGATGATAATGGAAAACTTTATGGAAGGCCGACTGAGAAAAGTATTGGGGAGGGGCAGATTGAAAAGACAGATAGAAAGAATGAAGGAACACTATATTATCTGTGGTTGTGGCAAGATAGGGCATTTCATCTGCAGGGAACTGACCGAGGAGAAAGTTGATTTTGTCGTTATTGATAACGATTCGGAAGTTATCCATAAGATTGAGGATGAAGGGTTTCTCTATATTAATGGTTGCGCGACAGATGATAAAATTCTTATAGAGGCAGGTATAAAAAGAGCCAAAAGTATTGTTTCCGTTCTTCACACTGACGCGGATAATCTGTATGTTGTCCTGACGGCACGAGAATTAAACCCGGATGTTTATGTGCTGTCGAGATTTGAGGATGAAGCGTCGGAACGTAGATTGATAAAGGCAGGAGCGGATCGAGTCATATCTCCCCACAAGGTGGGCGGGATGAGGATGACGATGGCTCTTCTTCGGCCTGCCGTGCTGGACTTTGTGGAAATTACCGTAGGCAAAAAGAGTCTTGCTCTACGCATGGAAGAAGTCCAAATTTACGAATCTTCACATATTGCCGGCAAATCCCTGGCAGATTCTGGCTTGAGGCAAGAATATGATCTTATTATTGTAGCTGTGCATAAAAAATCGGGTCAAATGATGCTTAATCCCTCTGCCAGTTACATTATCGAGGGGGGAGATAATCTGGTCGCCCTTGGCAGGGAAGAAAACCTGGTTAAGCTTTCCGCAGCATGTCAAATATGAGTGCCGCCGGAACAACACCTTCCCTTACGATGTTCGGTGGATCTGTAGTTACATCCACGATTGTTGAGGCCAATCCACCCAGTGTACTGCCGCCATCAATAATAGCATCTACACTATTGCCAAGGCTGTCTATGAGGTCGTTAACCGATGAACATTCCTTCTGCCCGGATAGATTTGCGCTGGTGGCAGTGACAGCCCTTGAAAGAGTTTTTGCGAGACTGGTTGCAATAAGATTGCCGGAAAGACGAATCCCTATTTTTCCTGTTCCCGCTGTCAGTTGTTGAGGAACATTATGCGAAGCCTCAAACAGAATTGTTAGTCCGCCTGGCCAGAATCTATTCATAAGTATACTGCCGGTTTCCGGAACATCTTTAACAAGTTTGATTACATCCGTTCTGTCCCCGATAATTATGGAAATCGGGTTTTTGAAATTCCTCCCCTTGATCGTGTAAATTTTTTCGATTGCCTTCTCGTTTTCTGCGTCCGCACCGAGGCCATAAAAGGTTTCTGTCGGATAGGCAATGATACCACCCTCCCTCAGGATATCCGCGGCTTTATCTATTGAAGATTGATCAGGATTGTCTGGATCTAACTTCAGGATTTCTACCATTCGAGTTTATCCTGTTTTTCTTCAATATCTTTAGCCATACGTTTAATATAGGCATTTAATTTTTCGCGGAGATCTTCATTGTACAGGGCAAGTATTCTAACAGCCATAAGGGCTCCGTTTTTTGCTCCGGCCTTCCCGATTGCCATGACAGCAACCGGGACACCTCCCGGCATTTGTGCAGTTGATAAGAGAGCATCAAGACCGTTTAGTGATGTCGCATCAATGGGGACTCCTATAACGGGAAGAATGGTTTGTGAAGCGATGACTCCTGCCAGATGAGCTGCTGCACCGGCACCAGCTATTATCACTTTAATGCCCCTGTTTGCCGTCTCTTTCGCAAACTTTGCCGTTCTTCCCGGCGAGCGATGTGCTGAGGTAAGAAAGACCTCATAAGAAATATTAAAGTCATCCAGAATTGCAATAGCTTCTTTCATAACAGGAAGATCGGAATCACTTCCCATGACAATGCTCACAAGTATTTCGGAATCTTTTTTCATAAATAACTCCTCAACAAATTCCTTATCCCTGATTTCTATATGAGAACTACTAACTTAAAACCTCGACCCTTGGGCATTGAACCTTGAACCTTTAGCCTTTAGTGTCTGAAGTGCCTCTTTCCTGTAAAGATCATTGCAATGCCATGTTCATCTGCTGCCTTTATGGTTTCTTCGTCTCGTATTGATCCTCCGGGTTGGATAATGGCCGTTACACCCGCTTCCGCGGCCATGTCCACACCATCTCTGAAGGGGAAGAATGCATCGGAGGCAAGTACGGTTCCTTCGGTGGGAAGATTTGCCTTCATTCGGGCTATCTTCACAGAATCAACCCTGCTCATCTGCCCGGCGCCCACACCAACCAGTTGATTCTTAGTTGAGAAAACAATGGCATTGGACTTTACATGTTTTACAACATGCCATGCAAAATCAAGGGCCTGGCATTCATCTTCTGTAGGAGTTCTTTGGGTTACTACCTGGGCATTTTTGATATTTTCACTGATATTGTCCCTTTCCTGTATGAGAAGCCCTCCGACAACTCTTCTATAGTCATAATCGGCAGGTCGGTTTCCTGCAGATGATGGAATTTCCAGTATCCTCATATTTTTTTTTGTACTCAGTATGTCGATAGCATCCTTATCGAAGGCGGGAGCAATAACGACTTCCAGAAATATTTTTGCAATTTCTTCTGCTGTTTTTTTGTCGATACGTCTGTTAAAAGCAACGATTCCACCAAAGGCCGACACAGGATCGGTTTCCATGGCTTTTTTATAAGCTTCCAAAATATCATCGCTCGATGTTGCTGTACCGCATGGGTTCGAATGCTTCATTATAACGGCGGCAGGAAGTTCAAAATCGTATGCCATCTGCCAGGCTGCATCACTATCCATGATATTGTTATAGGAAAGTTCTTTTCCCTGTAGCTGCCGGGCGTTTGATACTGAAGGGAAGGATATATCTTTTTCTCGGTAGAAAGCCGCTTTTTGATGAGGGTTCTCTCCATAACGTAGATCCTGGGCCTTGGTGAATTGCATGGTATAAGTTTCGGAAAATTCCTTCTTTCCTTCCGGTGTCAACGTACCAAGATAATTTGATATAGCGGCATCATATCGAGCCGTGAGCTGAAAGGTCCTGGTCGCGAGGGCAAAATTGGTTGCTTCGGAAATTTTCCCATTGCACTCGTTCATTTCCTCAAGGATCTTCGGATAATCGTCAGGGTCGGTTACGACTGTAACAAAGCGGTAATTTTTAGCCGCCGCCCTGAGCATGGCGGGGCCCCCGATATCGATATTCTCTACGGCATCTTCCAGAGTGCACCCCTCTTTTGCCACTGTATCCTCAAACCTGTAAAGGTTGATTACGACCATGTCTATCATATTGATGCCATGTTTCTCTGCCGATTTTACATGTTCTTCATTGTCACGCAGGGCAAGAAGACCACCGTGGATCTTGGGATGAAGCGTCTTCAGCCTTCCATCCATCATTTCGGGGAAACCGGTGTAATCTGAAACATCAACAACATTTATGCCACTTTGTCTCAACCGGTCTGCCGTTCCTCCGGTAGACAATATTTCCACATTGAATTTTTTCAATTCTTTTGCAAAATCCACAATCCCTCTCTTATCAGTCACACTGATAAGAACACGTCTAATCTCATTTTCCATTCAAACTCTCCTTTATATTAAATCGTATGTTAAATTGCATGGGGTCCGTTACTGTCTGAGCATTTAACTTGAAACTCAAAACTTTAAACTAAGTCT
>DFBI01000231.1:6883-10718 GCA_002367335.1 Syntrophaceae bacterium UBA3084
GTTCCGCTATCTGTTCCGCTTTTTCGAGGTCTTCTGCTATTCCGACTACTCCGATGGCACGTGAAGTGGTCATATATAGACCATCCTTTCTCTTGTCAACGGAAGAATAGTAGAGTTTTGCATCTTTTACGTCATCCACTTCAATTTTTTCGGAGGTTGATTTCGCGTCGGGGTGATCCTTTGGCAGGCCATAGCCTTTTGGTACAATGTATTTACAGACGGTAGCTTTTTTTTCAAATTCGACCGTCAGAGTATTAAGCGTTCCCTCGATAATTGCCTTGCAGACATCGACAAAATCTGTTTTTAAAAGGGGGAGAGTATTCATGGCTTCCGGATCTCCGAATCTGGCGTTGTACTCGAGAAGCTTAACACCGTCTTTCGTTATAATAAAACCACCGTACATAACTCCCTTATAATATTCACCCGTTTCCTTGTAAATTGCCTCCGCGACTTTCTGTGTTATGGCAAGACCTTCTGCCACATCCTCTGCCGTCATAAAGGGCAGGGAATGATCTGCTGATGAATAGGAACCCATTCCTCCGGTATTGGGTCCCCTGTCATCTACGAACCGTCTCTTGTGATCCTGTACGGGGGGTGTTGCAACAACCGTGATACCATCAGAGATACACTGTAATGAAAATTCTTCACCTTCCAGTTTTTCATCTACAATAACACATGGATGTTCCTCCAGGATCTTTCTACAATGTTTAAGGGCTTCAACCTTCGTTTGAAAATGATCTCCCTGTACCATAACACCTTTTCCACCCGTGAGTCCATCGGGTTTGACTACGACTCCATCCAGTTCACTCATAAATTCATCGATACCGTCCATTGAGGAAAAAACTTTGTATTTCGGATTTCCCGAGATATTATATTTTTTCAGCAAATCTTTTGTGAAGGATTTGGAGGTTTCCAGCCTGGCCAGTTTTTTTGTTGGGCCTACAGATGGAATACCTTCTTTTTGCAGGGAATCAACGACACCGTTATTGAGAGGATCTTCCGGTCCTATTATTGCGAAATCGATCTTGTTTTCTTTTGCGAATTGATTAATGTCGCTCAAATCGGTGTAATCTCCAATTCTGGTATCTGCGGAAAGGGATGAAATTGCGGGATTATTCGATTTCATATATGAAAATAGTTTCGGGTTATGCGTTGATCGAGTCAATGCTTCTGCTATCGCATGTTCCCGTGCACCATTTCCGATTAAAAGGATGTTGGTCATCTTGCTACCTCCTGAATAGCTACTGATTTTTACCACAAGAAATTGTTCATGTCATCAGCTTAAGCGATTTTATTATTCACCACCACGAAGAACCCTTATTCCGTCTGCTTAACCTTGAACCGTGAACTCCGGAGCTTTGAATTTGAGTAGTTACCATATATCCAAAAAAGGTATATTCGTCAAATGACTTTATTCTAAGGTTTAACAGGTTGACTTTTCTATGAAACAAAGGTAGCGTAAATATAAATGATTTATTAAATTTTAGACACTTTGAGACAGATTAATATTGGATCACGATATTACAATTAAACTCTTTTTGTTGTTTATTCTTTTGCTTCTTTCAGGTTTTTTTTCCGGCTCAGAAGCTTCTCTTTTTTCTCTTACCACCCTCCATTTGCACAAAATGAAGGAAGATAAAAATCCTTTTTTCGCATACATACAGAAGCTTTTATTATATCCAAGAAGATTGCTGATCACCATAATTGTTGGTAATGATTCAGTGAATATTACGATTTCTGTCCTGACGACTTCTATTTTCCTTTATCTGCTCGGGATAGAAGGCAAGTGGGTGGCTATAGCTGTGACTACCTTGACATTGCTTATTTTTGGAGATGCCATACCCAAAACCTTTGCCGTCAATTATCCCATCAGATTTTCCACATCTGTTTCACTCCCTCTGATGTTTTTTTCCAAGATCGGACGTCCAATCGTTTGGGTATTGGAAAAGATATCTAATCTGTTTGTTTACTTGTTTGGAAAAAGTATTTCCATACAACCACCTGTATTAACAGAAGATGAATTTATTAATCTTGTAGATACTGGTCATCGGGAAGGTGCTTTGGAAGAATCTCAGAGGGATCTGATCCACCGGGTATTTGAACTTGCCGACACTACTGTATCTGATGTTATAATACCAAGGGTGGATATGTTTTGTCTTCCCATATTAATGACTGTTGAAGAAATGGGAAGGCAAATTATCAAGTCTCGATATTCAAGAATACCTATTTATGGAACGGATAGAGATGATATTTTAGGCATTCTTCACGCGAAATATCTGTTAGAAGAGATTTCAAAAGAAAGTAACATCAAAACAAATATCAGAAAACTACTCAAAGAACCTTACTTTGTTCCTCTGGAGAGAAGTGTTGAAAGCATGCTCAGGGATTTTCAAATAAGGAAAATACAGATGGCAATAGTAGTGGACGAATATGGTGGTGTTGCAGGTATTGTGACTTTAACTGATATCATGAAAAACCTTTTTGGTGACATTTATGATGAATACAACGTGAGAAAAAGTTTATTTTACAGAATTGATAATGGGACGGTAATGGTATCAGGATCTATGGATATTGCAGATTTTAACGAACTTATCGAAACAGCAATTCCGACGGATGATTTTGACACTGTAGGAGGCTTTATTTTTCACCTCTTCGGGAAACTGCCGGCAAAAGGCGATGAAGTGGACTTTGAAAGATATACTTTCAAAGTGGAAAAGATCAGCAAGACAAGAATAATGACGGTCAGGGTAACGAAGAAAGAGGGGAAAAATGATGGATAATCTCCTGTCGTTCTTAGTTATGTTTTTGTTTTTATGCCTGGAGGGTTTATTTTCGGGAGGAGAAATAGCCCTTGTTGCGGCTGATATAAATAAAATCCGGAACAAGGCGAACAAGGGTTCTCGTTCAGCAGTACTGACCTTGAAACTTCTGGATAAACCGGAGTGGTTTTTATCCACGACTTTAACAGGAACAAATCTTTGTGTTGTTACAAATACTGCCATTGCTACATCAATGTTTATCTCTATATTTGGCGCTGCCCGGGGCGAGCTTTTTTCTGTTCTTGTGATGATTCCACTTCTTTTGATAATGGGTGAAATAGTTCCCAAGAGTATTTTCCAGCAACATGCTGAATTCATTACCCTTCGACTTTCATGGTTTATCTGGGTTGCTTCTTTTGTTCTTTATCCTGTTGTTTTTGTGGTATCAAAAATTTCGCGGAGTGCGCTTTTTATTTTCTCTCAACAAAAAAAAACGTTTTACGCTTCGTATATAACCAGGGCAGGTTTGGAATTTCTCCTCCAGAAAGATGGGGACCAAAGTGATATCATGACGTCAGAAAAAGAAATGGTACAGAGAATATTTGATTTTCCTGAATCAACTGCCGAAAATATCATGGTTCCACTGTCCAATGTAACCGCTCTTTCGGCAGATACAACGCTTAGGGAGGCTGTTCTGATAATTATTGAGAAAGGTTACTCCCGTATACCCGTTTATCATGAGCAAATCTATAATATCATTGGGATTCTCCATTCTTTTGATCTTTTAGAGGTGCTTTATGGAGAAACTGCGATGTTGACTCCGTTATCCGTAGATGATTTCATAGAGGCTTGTACCAGTGATAATGTATTGTATATGCCTGAAACAAAACCAACGGATGAACTCCTCTTCGAGTTGCAGAAAAGTGGTGAACACATGGCAATAATAGTTGACGAATATGGTGGCGCCGTAGGTATAGCGACCGCCGAGGATATTTTAGAGGAAATTGTCGGTGAAATTGATGATGAATATAGTGATGAAGGTGAAATGTTATATACAAAAGTGGGGCCGGGCAGAT
>DFBI01000231.1:10744-18283 GCA_002367335.1 Syntrophaceae bacterium UBA3084
ATTATGAAACATTAGGCGGTTTTTTGTTATATATGATGGGAAAGATTCCCAAGAGGAGGGAGAGTTTCATGCATGGGAATATTCTTTTTATTATTGAAGATGCCGATATGAAATCGATAAAACAAGTTCTTGTTGTTTTACCGGAAAGTATAAAAGATAAGGGCTGAGTGCTGAGGAATGAGGGATTGCCGGGAGATAAACCTATCCGGGTTCTTAGCCCTCGTTGCCCAGTCCTCAGTCCTTTCTATCCTGTGGAGATGTTGGAATGTTAGAAAACCTTAAAAAAAAGAAACTAGCTACGATTATATTAGCGGCGGGGAAGGGAACGAGGATGCATTCCGATCTCGCAAAGGTGCTTCATCTTCTCAGGGGGAAACCCATGTTGTCTTACCCCGTTGCCTTGGCCAGAGAAATGGGGTCACAGATAATAGTAATTATAGTAGGACATCAGTCTGATCTGATCAGAAACACTATTAAAGGCGAGGACCTGGTTTTTATTGAGCAGAAAGAGCAATTGGGAACAGGTCATGCAGTGCTCCAAGCCAGTGAAACATTGCAAAACTTTGAAGGAGAGACCCTTATCCTCTGTGGTGACATACCACTTCTTATGCCTTCCACTGTAGATGCTTTATTAGAAAGCCATTCATTGTGTCATGCATCAGTAACTGTTTTAACCACAATTATGGATGATCCGACAGGCTATGGAAGAATTGTAAGGGGAAAGGGAAATGCTGTTTTGAAGATTGTTGAAGAACGTGATGCTACCGAAGAAGAAAAGGGAATCAGGGAGATAAATTCAGGAATTTACTGTGTGGAAAGCAAATTTCTTTTTGAATCCGTGGGTCAAATTGACAATAACAACGCGCAAGAGGAGTATTACCTTACTGACATTCTTGAGATTGCCGGGAGAATGGGGTGTAAAACCAATTCATTTTCAGTACATAATCATATTGAAGTTATGGGGATAAATACTCGCGAAGATCTGGAGAGAGCAGATCGTATTATGGAAAAAATGAAATGAGCTTTTACTTACAAAGGAAAATCATAAGAAATAGAAGGCTGAAGCACATATATAGATGAAGATCGGTGAGCTACAGTTAAAAAATAACGTTTTTCTTGCACCAATGGCAGGGATTACTGATCTTGTATTTAGAAGTATTGTAAGAAGGTTTGGATGTTCTCTCTGTTTCACAGAGATGATCAGCGCTAACGGTCTCGTAAGGAAAACAGGAAAAAGCCACAGGTACATCGAATCTTCAACGGAAGATAGCCCTCTTGGCATTCAGATATTTGGATCTGATCCTGATATTCTTTCCGAGGCCTCAAAAATTGTAACTGATATGGGAGCCGATCTTATTGATATAAATATGGGCTGTCCTGCAAAAAAAGTGCTGAAGACAGGGGCGGGGGCTGCATTGATGAAAGATCCTTCAAAAATTGCCATCGTGCTAAATAAGGTGAGAAAATCCACGCAGTTGCCATTAACTGTTAAAATCCGTTCCGGGTGGAGGAAAGATAAAGTCAATGCAGTAAATGTATCCGTCATAGCAGAAGACTGTGGTGTGGATGCCTTAATCTTGCATCCTCGCACCGTTGAACAGGGGTTTAGCGGTATGGCAGATTGGGAACTTATTTCCAGGGTTAAAGAGCGGTTGAGTGTCCCTGTCATAGGGAGTGGGGATATAAGAAATTCGGAAGACGCATTAAGAATGTTTGATATAACAGGATGTGATGGGGTGATGGTAGGAAGGGGAGCTCTTGGCAATCCCTGGATATTCAGGGATATAATCGGTTATCTTGCATCTGATGAAAATTCTTCTTTTCCGACTTTAAAAGAACGGGAAGATACAGCACGCGAGCATTTGGACATGAATGTATGTTACTTTGGCAAAGTGATGGGTGTGAAAAACTTCCGCAAACACATTTTATGGTACACAAAAGGTTTAAAAGGAGGCGCCGAGTTTAGACAAATGGTGGTTTCAATAGATGAAAGAGACGATTTGCTGATGGCAGTTCATAGATATTTTGCGACTCTTAGTGAGGCTGATGGAGTTCGGCAGAAAAACTGAGAATTGGAGTATTGGCTTTAAAATAAGACCTTGACTTTCATAGTGGTGGTTGGCATAATTGAGAAATCTTGTAATTTGTTTTAGTTGGAACAGGTTAAGGAATTGACGAAAGAGGGGTGAAAAGTCGACGGTGGAATCAGTAAGATTTAACGAACTTGAGGAAAAGATTAAGGATATTATAGAGAAATCTACCTTGCTGAAAAAAAGAAACCAGGAATTAGAGGAGCTATTGAAAAACAAGGATAATGAACTGGAAGAAGTTAAGAATGAAATAAGAACATTAAATGAAGAAAGGGGTTCTGTACGCACAAAAGTCGATTCGTTGCTTGATATGCTTCGTGATATACCAGTCTGAATTTTGAGGAAATACGTTTGAAAAAACGCTTTAACATAAAGGTAATGGGGCAGCAATTTGCGGTTTTGAGTGACAGAGGGGATAGGTATGTAGAGGATGTTGTTAAATACGTTAATGATAGGGTTAAAGAAATAGGAGATGCCTCGAAGGACGTTTCAGCTTCGGGTGTTGCTGTATTGGTTGCTTTAAACATTGCGGATGAGTTGTTTAAAATCAAAGAAGAAAATGAGGATTTTGTTACCCGGCTAGAAAGAAAATCTGAACGATTGATTAATTATATAGAAGAGAAAAGTTAGGTAGAAATAAGTTATTCCCTGCGATGTGCGTGATTAACATAATTTTTTTGAGCCAACACCTTGGAACCGGGGGTCTGCCTTTGTCAGTAGTGTGCAGGTCTGTTTTTATCCCATACGGGATAAAGGTGGAAAGCCTAAAGCTGCAAAAAGACACCCATATTGAAAAGAGGTTCAAAAAGGTGGTTAACACGGCATATGCGGGGGCTTCTTGTATTTTCTCAAAAAGAAAATATCTTTTCAGGCTTTTTGACGTAGATTGAAGCTTTATCCGGATCTGTTTTAACCTTTGCCCTTCAAAACAGCTTTCCTCTGTTTTAATTCCCTTTATTTTAATGTAGCTTAATTTTGTTTTGATAATTCATAATGTTGTCTTTGTGTGACAGTTATGAGGAGGTGATAAGATTTTGATAAATCATACATTAATTATAATCATAGCACTGGGGGCTATTGCGACAGGAATGGTGCTGGGGTATTTTCTGAGGAAGAGAATCTCTCGCAAGATCTTGGAATCGTCAGAAAACTTATCAGCAAGAATTGTAGATGAGGCAAAAAAGGAAGCTGATACTATAAAAAAAGAAGCCATCTTACAATCCAAAGATAATCTTCTAAAAACGAAAGCTGAATTAGAGAAGGAGACGAAAGAGAAAAGGGCAGAGTTTGACAATTCAGAAAAAAGACTTCATTTAAAAGAAGAAAACCTGGATAAGAGAATGGATTTGCTCGTTCAAAAAGAAACTAATATAGAAAAAAGAGAGAAATCTCTCATCAACAAGGAATCCCAGTTGGACGAAAAGCATGTTGAGTTAGGAAAAATTATTAAAGAACAGAAAGTGAGACTGGAACGAATCGCAGGGATTTCATCTGAGGAGGCGAAAAAATATCTTATCCACTTGATGAGAGATGAAGCAAAGCACGAAGCGGCTATAATGATAAGGAATATAGAAGAAGAGGCGAAAAGGGCATCTGAGAAAAAATCTCGCGAGATTATCGCATATGCAATGCAGCGCTATGCGGGTGATTTTGTTGTTGAGAACACTGTTTCTGTTGTAAATCTGCCGTCAGATGAAATGAAAGGCAGAATTATTGGCAGGGAGGGCAGGAATATCAGAGCTATAGAGGCTGCCACTGGAACGGATTTGATTATAGATGATACTCCTGAAGCAGTGGTTCTTTCAAGCTTTGATCCTATGCGACGTGAAATAGCAAAATTATCGCTGGAAAAATTGATAAGTGATGGCAGAATCCATCCGGGAAGGATTGAGGATGTTGTCAAAAGGGTTAAGACAGACGTAGAAACAGTAATTCGTGAAACAGGAGAAAGGGTATCATTCGACGTTGGTGTGCATGATATTCATCCCGAGTTATTATATCTTCTTGGAAAGCTTAAATTCAGGACAAGCTTTTCACAAAACGTTCTGGAACATTCAATAGAAGTTGCTCATCTGATGGGCATGATGGCTGCCGAATTAGGGTTGAATGTAAAAGAAGCGAAAAGAGCGGGACTACTTCATGACATAGGAAAAGCCGTTGATCATGAAGTTGAGGGTCCCCATGCTGCCATTGGGGCCGATTATGCCAAGAAATTTGGAGAGCCGGAGAATATAGTCCAGGCAATAGCCGCACACCATGATGATAGTCACAATAACACATTACTTGGTGTTCTTGTACAGGCTGCGGATACGCTTTCTGCGGCGAGGCCAGGCGCCCGGAGAGAAATGCTGGAAACATATGTAAAACGTTTGAACGAGCTGGAAAATATAGCCAATTCATTCAGTGGTGTTGATAAATGTTATGCTATTCAAGCTGGTAGAGAGATACGCATACTTGTGAAAAATGAAAAGATATCAGATGCGGATGCTGTGATGCTTTGCAGGGATATTGTAAAAAAAATTGAGTCTGAATTAACATATCCTGGTCATATAAAGGTTACCGTCATAAGGGAAATGAGAGTATCCGACTTTGCAAAATAGCAGATGAACGAAAATTAACAATTGTTGTTTAGACACAAAATAGGAATAGTGAAATAAGTGAAAGTCCTTTTTATCGGAGACATAATAGGTAGCCCGGGCAGAAGAGTTGTAAATAATCTTATTCCCGCTATAGTAAGTGAGCATAAAATAGATATGGTTATTGCCAACTGTGAGAATGCGGCTGGTGGTTTTGGAGTAACGAGAGGAATAGTGGATGAGCTCTATAGGAATAAAATAAGTGTGTTAACTTCGGGTAATCATATATGGAACAGGAAAGAAACAGCGGATTTTATTGAGGATTATGAAACTCTTCTAAGGCCGGCTAATTATCCGGAGGGATCCCCTGGGTGGGGAAGTGTCGTTGCGAGAAGTATTTCGGGGAAGCCCATTGGGGTTTTGAATTTAATGGGAAGGGTTTTTATGAATCCCCTTGATTGTCCATTTAGGGTGGCGGAAAAGGAGATACGTAAATTAAAAGATGAAACTAACATAATTATTGTAGATATGCATGCTGAAGCCACGTCGGAAAAACAGGCTCTGGGCTGGTTTTTGGATGGGAAGGTTAGTGCTGTTTTGGGGACTCATACCCACGTGCAAACAGCAGATGAAAGAATTTTACCACAAGGTACTGCATATATTACCGATGTGGGAATGACAGGCGCTTTTGACTCCGTGATAGGAATGAAAAAAGATATAATCATTAAAAAGTTTTTAACTCTGATGCCTGCAAGATATGATGTGGCAAAGCGCGATGTGTGGCTCCAGGGTGTTATAGTAAACATTGATGATGAAACTGGGAAAAGTTTCAGTATCGAAAGATTGAATCTAGAATCATAAATGGAATCACTGACTACTTGTGTGTGGTTGTCGCGCTTGTGGGGGTATTTGGTGTGAAAAATGCGTATGATACATTACTTGAAAGGGGTTTTATTGAACAGGTTACAGATGATCAAAGTATTCAAGACCTTTTTGCGAGGGAACAAATCACATGTTATATCGGTTTTGATCCTACTGCTACAAGTCTTCATATAGGTAGTCTTGTTCCCATAATGGCCCTAGCTCACATGCAAAGACATGGGAACAGGCCGATTGTTCTTATCGGTGGAGGGACGGCTCTGATTGGTGATCCGAGTGGGAAAACAGAGATGCGCCAGGTTCTAACTAAGGAGCAGGTTGATGAAAATGTACAGGCTTTAAAACAACAACTTTCAAAGTATGTGAATTTTGATGATGATAAAGCCCTGTTGTTAAATAATGCGGATTGGTTGACCGAACTAAACTACATTGGGTTTTTAAGAGATATAGGGTGTCACTTCAGCGTAAACAGAATGTTGACTGCAGAAAGCTATAAGATGAGACTGGAAAAAGGACTTAATTTTATTGAGTTTAATTATATGCTCCTTCAAGCCTATGATTTCTTTTATCTCAACAGACATTATAATTGCACTCTTCAAATGGGGGGCAATGATCAGTGGGGAAATATGGTAGCGGGGATTGATCTTATAAGAAGACTTGAAGGGAATACTGTTTATGGAATAACGTTTCCTTTAATTATAACGTCCCTGGGTCATAAAATGGGGAAAACGGAAAAAGGAACAATATGGTTGGATTCTAAACTTACAAGTTCCTATGATTATTTTCAATATTGGATCAACACTGACGATAAAGATGTGGAAAGATTTTTGGCTCTGTTTACCTTTTTGCCGATGGAAGAAGTCGCACAGGCGGGTGAGCTAAGCGGATCTCAATTAAATATGGCTAAGTCTGTATTAGCCTTTGAAACAACAAAAATAACGCATGGTAAACAAGCAGCCGTATCTGCGTGGAGAGCATCAGCATCAGCAAGTACTTTCAATTTAAAACCGGTTGATCCAGCCCTCTTTAAATCAAGCTCCATTCCAAGGTCTGAAGTTATTCGGGATGTGTCCGCAATAGCTGTTTTTGAGAAAACAAGGGAAGAAGTTGTAACAATTCCCATCCCTGAACTGTTTGAAGAAACTAATTTGTGTGCTTCCAGAAGTGAAACGAGGAGGCTGATTGCGCAGGGAGGAATTTATGTAAACGAAAGACGGATTCAATCAATCGATGAAAGGATAACGATTGATGACATTGATCAGAATGGCGAACTCCGTCTTCGAAAAGGTAAGAAAAAATATGCAAGAATCAGGGTTGGATAAAATAAGAATGTAGGTAATTTCTTAATTTAAACTGTTATTTTTCAGATTGCTTATTTTTTCATAAAATAAAACTTGACACAAATGTGAAGAAGATATATTCATGGCGCTTCGTTTGTTATGAAACTGTTTTCTTTTTGATTTTGGAAGTAAATAATTCTTGACAAGAAAAGTAATTTGAGTTATAAGTTAAGGCTCATTCTTTAATGCTCTTTTACAATTGAATAGCTGGATAATAGATTTGTGGGTCCTTTTTTATTTAGAAAAGAATTGAGATTAGCCTCAAAATTGAGATTAATCTCAAGCAGAATTTAAACTGGAGAGTTTGATTCTGGCTCAGAACAAACGCTGGCGGCGTGCTTAACACATGCAAGTCGTACGAGAAAGTCCGCTTCGGTGGATGAGTAGAGTGGCGCACGGGTGAGTAACGCGTGGATAATCTGCCCTTTAGTTAGGGATAACCCACCGAAAGGTGGGCTAATACCCAATAATGCTGGTTTGCTTCGGCATACTAGTCAAAGGTGGCCTCTGTATACAAGCTATCGCTGAAGGATGAGTCCGCGTACCATTAGCTTGTTGGTAGGGTAATGGCCTACCAAGGCTAAGACGGTTAGGGGACCTGAGAGGGTGGCCCCCCACAATGGAACTGAAACACGGTCCATACACCTACGGGTG
>DFBI01000205.1 GCA_002367335.1 Syntrophaceae bacterium UBA3084
GGGCAGGATTCTTCAGCTTGAGTCCAAATTGTGCGATGTCGCAGATCCATTTGCCGGTTCATACTTCATGGAGGCTTTGACAGACGAGATAGAAGAAGCCGCATGGAAAGGACTCAACAAGATTGACAGCCTGGGGGGAGCGGCGGCGGCTATTGAATACATGCGCGGAGAAGTAGCAAAAAGCGCGTATGAACGCCAGCAGAGGATTGAAGCTGGAGAAGATCTTATTATCGGGGTAAATTGTTATACGGGAGACAATGAAATAGAGGTAAGTGTCAACCGGTCTGTAGAACATCCCTATGACGCAACTAAAAGAGAAATGGCAGAGCAACACCAGCTCGCCAGATTGGCAGAAGTAAAAAGAACAAGAAACAGCAAGGATGTAACAAGGCATTTAGGTGAGTTGGAATCGGCGGCAAAAAATGAGGAGACCAATCTATTTCCACTTATTGTTGAGTGTGTCAAGTCCTATGCTACTATCCAGGAAATATGCGATGTCCTGAGAAATATATTCGGAGAGTATAAAGCATCATCTATGTAATCGATAAGCAAAATAACCTGTAACTACTCAGGTTCAAAGACACGGTTCGACTGAGCTCACCGAAGACAGAAGTACAAAGCTTATTTGGTGTGTTATCTACAACGCAGATTTCCCTACATGGAAAACAGAATACCAATGATTGACAGTATGATCCAGCGAAAAAAATCGATAAGGGGGTTCAGAACACCGAAGTAGAGTAATCCGATTATGATAAAAAAACCGTATGGCTCAAGTCGTGAAAATGAGTGTTGAAGACGAGTGGATAAAAAGCCCATAAGAATTTTAGAGCCGTCAAGGGGCGGAGTCGGAATCAGATTGAACGCTGCCAGTATGATATTAATCTGGGCCATATAGTAAAGTATTGTAGCAGCGATACTATGTGAGGACAACGACAGAAATCGAAGCAGGAAGATAGCAATAAAGGCGAGTATTATGTTGACGACAACTCCTGCCGAAGAAACAAATATCAGCCCTTTCCGGCTTTCACGCAGATTGGCAAAATTTACGGGAACCGGTCGCGCCCATCCGAAACCGAATACAAACAGCATTAGTGTTCCCAGCGGGTCAAGGTGCTTCAGCGGGTTGAGACTCAATCTGCCCATCAATTTGGCAGTGGGATCCCCCATTTTACAGGCAACCCACCCATGTGCCAGCTCATGTAAAATAACTGAGTATAAAAGCGGTATGGCCAGTAAAACAAAGGTCAGTGGGTCCTTAATTAAAAGATTGAGCAATCCCATGTATTCACACCATCCATTATGTATATTACCTCAGCGATTGCGTACAATATAAGAATATTGGTAACTACTCACGTAGTCAGGCTGAAGCTGTTTAGGCTGAAGGCTGAAGGGGCCGGAAGAGCGCAATTGAGGTGCTTTGGCAGAGAAACAATAGGTTTTTGCATCAAACATGGCTTCAAAGTGTGCAATATTGCCGCTTTTCCTAACAGTCTTCAGCCTTCAGTCTATCTACCTGAGTAGTTACGAATATTGAAACAAAAGCAAATCATATCAGGAATTAAGTTTTAGATCATTGTGAGAAACAAAATAACATGGCAATCTGATTTGTTTTTCGTGAAAGAGACATGAATTCTTACAAATTCCGGGAAAATTCCAAGGACATCCTTGATTTTGTCCCCCGATTTGGACTGGAGTGCACATTTCTTTAAAAGAAAAGGACTTGAGTATCTCTCTCAAATGTTATAGAATAGTAAATAGTGTTAAAAACAACTACTTAATACGCTTTTCTCTTCAGGAATCTATAGAATTTCTGCGGGGGTTAATACAACGGATAAAAAAGGAGATGTATTATGAAAGAATTTGCAGACAAACTGGTGGAATGTGTTGAAAAGCACCCCGAAGAAATTTCTAAACGATTTTGCAAAACCTTGAGAACAAATCCCAGAACATCATCATACCATTCTATGTCACCGGATGCCTGTTTTCTACATGCTATGGACTTCTACAAGAATCTGAGACGGATCTATTTTGGCGAATCCCACGAAGAACTGTGTGATTACTTTGGCCAATACGCCGAAGAAAGATATAAGGACGGAATCCCATTATCTGAAGCTACATACGCCCTTGGTATGATGAGAAGACACATATGGCTTTATGCCGATTCCCAGGCGCTCTTTATTACACCCATTGATTATCACAGGGCAATAGCAACTATTAATAAAACAATTCTCATCTTCGACCACGGCTTGTATTGCATGATTCAAAAATATGTCGAATTGAGCAAAAAATAACCTGAGAGTTTTTGTCATGCTTGCAGAAATTCCAACAGGGGCGAATTCCATTAAAGGGGTCATCCATTAAAGGGGTCAAGTCGCCGTTTGACTTATCTCGTTGGTTACCAATAACATTCTTTAATTATTCATATGAATCAAGCTCTATCAACTCCAATAATAAACGAACATGGAAACGGGATAAGTCGGGTCCATAAATTGCGTACAGGAACTGAATATCATAATTCCATGGTCAATCTTCAAAATTCAGATATCTGTTTAAAATCTTAGCCGTTGCTGTCAAAACAGAAAGTGTAAACAGGTTGCCTTTATCATAGCTTCCAAATAATCCTACTTGTGAATATTCTTCTGGAATATTGGTACTTGCCAGGCGGTGTCTCCCGGAAAGGCAGAGAGAAAAGGCCACTTTTCTGCTCAGCTGAGGTGAATAATGTCGCGTAAAGAAGAGCAGGTTGTGATATGACTAAAAAAGTGGCCGAAGATACTGTTTTATACATGGAAGGATGACGTACATGAAATTTGATCTGTTCAAGATCTTGGGATCTTTTATAAGCTTCATTTCAGGAAAGAAAGAACAACAACACACAGCAGAGAAGAAAAAGACACATTCAGTCGAGAAAAACGAGAAAAGACCAACGGAAAGAAAAAGGAAAGCTCCGGCAGAGAAAAAGAAGGAAAGCATAAAGTTCGGTGAACTTGGACTCCCTCCAAATATCCTCAGAGCAATTGAGAATATGGGGTATAAGGAGATGACCCCTATTCAGGAGGCTACCTATCCTGTCATCATGTCAGGAATGGATCTCTGCGCCCTCGCGGAAACGGGATCAGGAAAGACGGCTGCTTGCGCAATCCCGCTTATTCAGAAAATCGATACTTCGAAGAACGCCATACAGGGCCTGATAATTGTCCCGACCCGTGAATTATGCATTCAGTATGTGGATGAGATCGGAAAGACTGCGGCAGGGAGTGATGTGGTTCCATTCGCCGTTTTCGGCGGGTTCAGCAAGGAGATTCAGATCGCCAAGATAAAACACGGGGTACATATTCTCGTTGCGACGCCGGGGCGGCTCATCGATCTTTTGTATGACGGAGTTGTCAGTCTGTCGAACGTGAAATGTGTCATCCTCGATGAAGCGGA
>DFBI01000087.1 GCA_002367335.1 Syntrophaceae bacterium UBA3084
TGAAATAATGAGCAGTATATTATTTTTATCGAGTTCCGTCAGTGCAGGCATCAAACCTTTAAAGGAAGCAATTTTGCTATAGTCAGCATAGGGTGCAATAAGTCCGGCTGCATTGTTGAATTCATCGGCGTCAACGCCTACTTCGCCAAGATATGATTGTATTAACTCATGAAAAATGGAAGATTCCGCTATTTTCATAAATCTTTTATGGTTCCACGCAGGCCGGACAGACTCTCATGCATCTGAAACAATTATACTGAAATCCGATAAAGGCCGCCTGGTACAGACTCATAAATAAGGGGTCCTTTAAAACCGCTTTTTGTTCATTGGGAGAGGCACCGATAAATCGCCTCGCATAGCGTATCATTTCGCCGATACCGTATGGTTGTGACACACCGAGGCACTTCATTATGTCCGTCTTTCCCTCCTCGTTCAGTGCATTTGCCGGACATGCCCTAACGCAGAGATCACAGTCTCTGCAATAATCTTCTTCTACCGGAGCATCAGAAACCATCGGCATTTCCGTCAGGACTGCCGAAAAAATTATTCGTGTTCCGAATTTAGGATTAATGACAAGATTATGCCGCCCGAAGACACCGAGACCCGCAGCCACGACAGCATGGCGCAAAGAAACGTCTCCAACAAGTCCCATTTTCTCACCGGCCATGTCGAGTGGATACGAAAAGGCAATCGGCGCCGTTCTGACATTAAACTTGTCTTCCACATACCGTGACAGAAGATAACTGTCTTTCAGGGATACCTCCATTCCGCCCATACGGGCAGTCATGCTGGTCCGGGTATTTTTACTTTCTACGGCGCCATTGAGTTCTCGGTAACCGAGGACAATTATCGATTCCACGTTGGGCATAATTGTTTTGGGATCGGGGGATCTTTCAGATTGATAGTCTTCAATATCCGCGAATCCTATCACGTCCGCACCCAGATCATGAGCAAACTGTCTTATATTTTCCTTTTCCATATGATCTGCCTCCCCTGTTTTTCATGCGAATTATCAAGCAAAAAGATATTATCGTATACTATCATTAAAAAGCTACAGTATTCGAATTATCTATACTACACCGATTCCAGCAACACCCCGTCAGGGGGATAAAGGGGGACGTTGTTGGCTGAGCTGAATAACTTTCAAGCAACTTATTATTTGGAAGAAAGCGAATAAATCACGTCTACGGGGTGTTGCAGCATTGACCTGTCATAATCTCTAAAGGGGCTTTGGGTAAATAAGTCAACAACGTCCCCGTGTCTGTCTTGAATTCTATCGCGTTCCTCGCAAACAATTCCAGCCCTCCAGGGCGGAAATTGTACTGGCTCGCTGGTCGGATGAGCTATGAACCCGTAAAGTCTGGGCGTCGCCTTTCAATGAATGCCGCGATGCCTTCTTTTGCATCCTTTGTCTTCGTCATGTCAACGAGCCCCCGAGCTTCATGTTCCATCTGACTTTCTAAGGTCTCTGAGAATGTTTCATTAAGCAGTCTCTTAACCGAACCGAATGAAAGCGTTGGTCCGTTCGCAAGCCTCTTAACAAGGGCTTCCGCTTCTTTCATGAGTTCATCATCTGGGACAACCTTATTGACAAGACCCCATTCTAGTGCTTCCCGGGCAGTCAGTCTTCGATTGGTCAGAATTAACTCTTTTGTCCGCGCAAGACCAATCTTTCGAGGCAACAAATACGTCATACCGCCATCGGGAGAAAGTCCGGCAGCGGTGTAAGCTGCCATGAACATTGCCGATTCTGCGGCAATTATCATGTCACCGCAAAGAGCAAAGCTCATCCCCATTCCGGCGGCAGGACCGTTAACAGCTGTGATCAGAGGCGCATTCATTCGCATGAAACGTGAATTCGCCGCATGGCAGTAAACCGTAACTTCTTTCAAAGCACTTGAAAGTTCATCGCCAAGATCAATAAAATATTTCAAATCTCCTCCAGCGCTGAACATTTTTCCCGCTCCCGTCAACAAAACGGCACGAATCTCGGGATCTTCATCACAGCAGATCGCCGCATGCATGAGATCTTTTCCCAGCGCCATATTTACTCCGTTGGCTGCATCAGGCCTGTTTAAGGTAATGTAAGCCACATGGTCTTTCACATCAAAAATAATTGTTTCATAAATCATAATAATCCCCGCCCTCCTATTTACTATATATCTCACACACGATTGTTCGGGAAATTTAATCCACCTTACTGTTCCACTTAACTTCTTGTGAAGCTTGAGTAAATCCGGTGAACCCACATCCCGGGGTATCAATAATTAAAAGCTTCGCCTGCTCTATTACTTCCTTTGGTATTTCTTTAAACTCTTTTTCTACGATAAACTTTGCCAGTTCCCTGGTTGGTTTCATTACACGTCCCACTTCTGTAATTGCAAAATGAAAGAAAGAATTATTGCAAATAGGCGCTACCCAGCAAGCTTATTTTATTTTGGATTTATTTCAGGGACGCAATTATCTGCTCAAAATGCCACTTAATTTTGAGCAAACCCCTCATTCTTTTATTCTTTACGAAAGGAGACCACCGAGTGGTAATATTAAATCTTAGTTGCTATCTCAAATCCCTGGTGGATTGCATCTCCAATATTCCCGGGTTTAACGCTGTCACCAATGGAATATACTTCAGGCGCCGCCCCTTTGAAACTTTCAATAAATTCCCGTTTCCCTTTATAACCAACGGATAGCACAATAGTGTCCGCCTTAA
>DFBI01000201.1:0-8871 GCA_002367335.1 Syntrophaceae bacterium UBA3084
TGAAATGGCTGGGTTTTGACTGGGGGGATCGTTTATATTATGCCTCTGATTACTATGAAAAACTGTACCAATATGCCTTGCAGTTGATCAAGGAGGGTAAGGCTTTCGTATGCGATTTGAGTCCGGATGAGATTCGAGAATACCGGGGATCTTTCACCGAACAGGGCACGGAAAGCCCATATCGCAACAGATCAGTTGAAGAAAATCTGGATTTATTCGAACGGATGCGGGCCGGAGAGTTTGAGGAAGGAACCCATGTGCTCCGGGCCAGGATTGACATAGCAGCTTCCAATGTCATCATGCGAGATCCGGTTATTTACCGGATTAAAAAAGAGTCTCACTATCGAACCGGTGACAAGTGGTGCATCTATCCGATGTACGATTTTACTCATTGTCTCTCGGACTCCATCGAGAAGATTACCCATTCGATTTGTACCTTGGAATTTGAAAATAATCGTCCTCTTTATGACTGGTTTCTGGACGAATTGAAAATGGAATATCATCCGCAGCAGATCGAGTTTGCCCGTCTCAACATCAATTTTACTGTGATAAGTAAACGTCTCCTCATTGAATTAGTGGAGAAAGGAGTTGTCAGCGGATGGGATGATCCGCGGATGCCGACTCTGGCGGGTATGCGAAGACGGGGCTTTACCCCTGAAGCGATACGAAATTTTTGTGAACGTATCGGAGTAGCCAGGAATGATAGTCTTATCGATATGGCTTTACTTGAGAATTGCGTTCGGGAAGATCTTAATGAAAAGGCTCCGCGCGTTATGGCTGTGCTTCGTCCGCTCCGTGTGGTTATTAATAACTACCCGGAAGACCAGGTTGAAGAGTTTGATTGTTCTTATCATCCAAAGAACCCCGGGATGGGGTCCCGGAAAGTGCCCTTTTCCCGGGTACTGTATGTAGAGCAAGATGATTTCATGGAAGATCCACCCAAAAAGTTTTACCGATTATCTGTTGGCAGAGAAGTGCGTCTCCGTTATGGATATTTTATAAAGTGTGAAAGTGTTGTTAAAAATCCGGACACAGGAGAAGTGGTCGAAGTACACTGTACCTATGATCCAGAAACGCGAAGCGGTTTTGCCCCAGATGGCCGGAAGGTCAAGGCAACCATCCACTGGGTATCGGCGGCCCATTCTTTCCCGGCTGAAGTGCGCCTTTACGACCGTCTGTTTTGCGTCGCCAATCCCTTGGAGGAAGAGTCTGATTTTACGGAGTATCTAAATCCGGAATCGCTGGAAACTCTCAGGTCATGCCGATTGGAGCCAAGCCTGGTGGGGGCTGTACCTGGAAGCCGGTACCAGTTTGAGAGGCTTGGCTATTTCTGTGTGGATACTGTTGACTCTTCAAATAAAGTCCTTGTATTCAACCGAACCGTAACATTGCGAGATTCATGGGCAAAAATCGCGAACAAAGGGAATAAATAGAATGTAAGCGGCTGAAAACAAAAAAGGGTTTAACTCAATTGAGCTAAACCCTTTTCTATTCAATGGTTGGGAGACAAGGATTCGAACCTTGATTCACGGAGTCAGAGTCCGTTGTCCTACCGTTGAACGATCTCCCAGCAGTTTATGTCTGTAATTCATGTCAATCAAAGGTGGAAACAGCATAAAGTTTCAAGACTCATTATGAACTTTACATGCTTTCTGATTCGGACGGCACGTTTAATACCACTATCTCACTTCATTATCAATAAAAAATTTTCCTAATTTTCCCTGTAATTGGGTGACACCTTTATCAAATTCCCATTGCTGGCTGTATTTGCTTAAAGCCTTTAGGTAAAACTCCCTTCTTTCAAAAAATCTTTGTTAAAACCAGGGTTGTTATATTGCCTTCGGGGCGGTCTTCAGCGCCGAACTCCAACTGACTCCTGAGTGAAACAGAAAGTTTGACGGAAGGAATGAAAACGCTTACCTCTATTACACCTCACAAATATGGGACTACAAACTATTTAGAAAAATTAAGTATTGTGTCCCCGGAATTTCGGGTTGTGTCCCCGGAATTTCGGGTCCCCGGAATTTCGGAATTTCCCCAATGGGATTATACAAATGTGATTATCCAAGATTATAAAGCGAAATGTTTATAGATTTAACGTTTGAAATCCTCTTCCTTTATGGAGGCTATCGGAATAGAGGTCAGGCGAATTGATTGGTTAGGAAAACATATTGTGCAAGTTGCACTCACGAACTATTTAGAAAAATTAAGTATCATGCCTTCCCGATTACTCGGCAATAAGATATGAGGGAAACTATATTTGGTCACGGATTCAAGGGAGTATTTCTCCCCACTGATAATTGAACGGGCGGCCAAAATTCCACTCTCAACGGAAGGACCGATGCCTTCCCCCATATCAATCGTTGCCAGACCAGCGGCATCACCTATAATAAATGCATTATCCATCTGACTGACTGTTATGTTTTGTTTGAGATAGTAATTATATCCACGTGGATTGAATGAGTAATCTCTTATCAGCGATAGTTTTACCAATTTTTTCACGAAGAAATTCCAGTGAGTGCGGATTGTTTCTCCACGGGCTTTCATTGTACGTAATTTTCCACCAATACCAACATTCACATAACCGTCTCCTTTGGGTACATACCAGGAATAGCCAGGTAGTTTTTTTTCAAAAAACCAGAGGTGACAATTTGCATCGCTGCAACCGTATTTGAACTCTTCTTCCATTGCTGTAATCAAATATTTTTGTGTCCTGGGGTTAGCCTTTTTGAAGAAATTCCGATAAACAGGACAATTCGTACCGCCCGCACCTACCAGGTACTTGCAGCGAAACGTATCATCAATGATATAGTAATCATTAATCTTTTGTATATTTCTCACCGTGTGTTCTTTTACGGGTACGGCAGCCCGCTTGATCAGCCAGTAATCAAATTCATACCTTCTTATGGAATATTGACGGGTTTTAACCGGAATTTTCATGCCATAAAGATGAAAATTCAGTCGTTTAAGGGTCAATAAGCTGTAAGGATATTCTCCTTCTTTTATCTGCAGGTCTTGCAGTGCTTTTGGCGTAATCCATCCAGCACAGAGCTTGTGCCGCGGGAACGTCTTTTTATCGAGAATCATTGTTTGAATGCCATGTTGATGAAGTCGCCACGCACAGGTTGACCCTGCCGGCCCACCTCCCACAATAATAACTTCAGAATCAATCATTTCAATTTATCCATGGCTTTTTTATTGTAATATGAGCAGCCCTATCAGAAACGGGCATTTATTAAAAGGGAGATTAACTAAATCGGCAGTTCGGCTGTCCTCTCCCCGGTTTGGTCATAACTATTTGCCACAACTGAATATGACGAGAACGAAATGCCCCCGCAGAACTAAGCAGATAATAACACCACATCCGATAGAAACGTTCCCCGTATTTATCTTTGAAGTCAGGCCATGCCGTTTCAAAATTATTATACCAGGCCATTAATGTCTTATCGTAATCCGGGCCAAAATTATGCCAGTCTTCCATGACAAACAGCCTTTCCATTGCCCTTCCAATCTGCGCAATAGATGGAATCATGCCATTCGGGAAGATATATTTTGTTGTCCAAGGGTTAGTGGTCGTGGCACTGATATTACTACCAATGGTGTGAATAAGAGCAATACCGTCATCTTTAAGGGCGCGATTCACTATCTTCATATAGGTGCGGTAGTTCTTATAACCCACATGCTCCATGATGCCAATGGATATGACACGGTCATATTTTCCACTTACGCTGCGATAATCTTGCAGCTTAATTTCAACGGGCAGGCCGTTACACATTGTTCTGCCCAATTCGACTTGTTCTTTTGAAACCGTTACCCCGATAACCTTGACTCCGTATTTTTCCGCTGCATATTTGGCGAAAGAACCCCATCCACAGCCTAATTCGAGTACAGTCATCCCCGGTTCCAGACCGATTTTTCGGCACACCAATTCCAGTTTGGCTTCCTGGGCTTCATCCAGGTCCTTGGCATTTTTCCAATAAGCAGCTGTATACAGCATTCTTTTGTCCAACATTTGCTGGTAGAAATCATTGCCGATATCGTAATGTCTTTCGCCAACCTGAAAGGCGCGGCTGGATTTTTGGAGATTAAAGATTCTTGATTGCAAGATATACCATATAAGCTTCCAATCCTTTTTAATCCGGTCTTCCAGTCTTGCCTGTAAAAACCTGTCAATCAACTGATCTAATGATCGGCAGTCCCACCACCCGTCCATATACGATTCACCCAGAGCGAGGGCACCGCCTCGTAAAATCCGTTCATAAGAATTTTCATTATGGATCTGAATATCAAAGGGTCTAGCACCATTTATGGCAACTCCTGCAAATTGCGCCAATTTCTGAAAATTAACCTTTGTGGTATTTATTGCCATGCCTGCTTCTCCTCAATTAATCAATGGGCAATTAACAACAAAATGGACATATACGAAAATCCTATTGTCACTATTAACTAGTGAAATATAGCATTAATATGGTAAGATGAACAGCCAAAATTATTGGGAAAGCGTTATCTATCTGGCCGAGAAATTATACTTCATCCAATCAGCATAACCTTGACTCTTGTTGCTGATTACCAATTATAATCTACGACTAATAATTCATGCCAAATCTTATTTAGTTCAGGAAGAAGTTAATAATTACTCCTTCTGAGCATTCTTGACCTTATCCTCGTATTGTCTGGCAAATATCCATCAGGCGGGCTGCCCGGGACTTCCGAAAATAGCAAACAACAATATTATGAATAGAAGTTGAATGATCCATCCTATAATGCATACTCCAACCGCACGGAACGTGCTCTTATAATCAAGGGCCTGTCTTATGGCAATAACCATCGCTGCTATCATCCAGATTGAAGCAATCATAGAAACAGGCCACAAGAGTCCCGGAATAATACCCAACACTCTAATCAGCCCGGGAGAACTGGAAAAACCGATAGTTCTCAGCAGTTCACCATAATCGGCTTTGGTCTGTGGTTCAGGAAGGATTTTTGTACCAACAAGATAGGCAATGTAAGCCCAGACACACCATCCGATGATAGCCATAAGTGTCCCCAGTAAAATTCCATTAAATCCTGCCGTTGTAGCAGCCCCGATCCCGGCTGCAATACTGGAAAGAACGACAACTCCCGCTGCCTGTCCCAACGCGCCTTTATCAGCCTCAACCTCCTCATATAGATTAGCATCCAGCTTGGCCGCGCGGATAATACGGTTAAAAAAAAGATTCGTGTGCTCCATAAGTTATTACCTCCTTTATTTTTGTTATCTCTATGCTACCCGGTTACATTCCCTCTAAGGCCTGTTTCATCAGCGACTTGGCGCATTCCCATTATGGTGTCTTCGATTAATTCCCCGATTTCGACCCCCAGCATATCAGCGCCATTTTGAATGATAGATCTGTTTACGCCGGCAGCGAAGGCGGGTGATTTCCATTTTTTCCCAACCGATTTTACTGTCATATCCATAATACTTTTTGAAGGCCTGACCATTGCATTCGCTGTAACAAGACCCGTCAGTTCGTCAATGGCATAAAGGGTTTTTTCGAGAACGGTTTTTGGTTCAACGTCCGAGCATATTCCCCATCCGTGGGAGACGATTGCGCGTATGTATTCTTCCGGCCAGCCTTCTTTTTCCAGTATTTCTCTTGTCTTGGTGCAGTGCTGATCCGGATACTTTTCATAATCAAGATCATGCACAAGGCCGATAATTCCCCATTTTTCTTCATCTTCACCACGCTTTTTTGCGATGTACCTCATTACCCCTTCTACTGAGTAGGCATGTTTTCGTAAGCTGTCACTTTCATTGTATTGATGCAGAAGTTTCAATGCCTCTTCACGGGTTGGTACCTTGTTCCCCATTGGTCTTCTCCTTTCTTTGTGGTTAACTTCTTAAAAGCACTGCCCCGAAAAAGCCGTCTGTTCCGTGACGGTGCGGATATGTTCTGAAAAACCCGCTGTTGTCTATCAAGTCGGGACTTATGATTTCAGGAGGATTTATACGCTCATAATCAGGGTGATTCGCCAAAAAGTCTTTTACAACTTCTTCATTTTCTTCGGCTTCGATGGTACAGGTGGTGTAAATTATTATTCCTCCCCTTTTGGGGTAATCGGCTGAACGGTTTAGTATCTTTTTCTGAAGAATGGGAAAACTTTGTAAATCCTTTTCCTGGATACGCCATTTGATTTCGGGATTTCTTCTCAGGGTGCCCATGCCGGAACAAGGTGCATCTACGAGAACTTTATCGAACTTCCCATGGTAGTTTTCCCCCATATCTTTCGTTGCGTCAGCCACTTGCGGCTTAATTATCGTTATGCCCAGCCTGCTAGACAATCTTTGTATGGTTTCGCTTTTATTCTTATTGATGTCAAGTGCTGTTATTTCCCCCCTGTTCTTCATTAACTCGGCCATGTGGCTTGTCTTGACGCCGATGCCGGCACAGGTATCCAGAATCTTCTCCCCGGGATCAAGGTTTACAAGGAATGATATCAACTGAGACGCCTCATCCTGTACCTGTATATGGCCTTTTTTATATTGAGGCATTTCTCTGACAGGGGTGAGAGGGCTTGTAAGGATTATTCCATGAGTGGAAAATCTTGAGGATTCTGCCTTACAGCCGTCATTAAGGAGTTCTCTCAGAACCTTGTCCCTGGTTGTTCTAAACGTGTTTGCCCTTATTGTAAGAGGTGGTGTTTCGTTATTACTTTTACACAATCTTAATGTTTCTTCAGTACCAAATCGTTTCATCCATCGCTTTACAAGCCATAAAGGGTGTGAATGGACGATAGAAACATAAAGGGAAAAATCTTTTCCCATATCGGGATATTCAATTTCTTCCATTTTCCTTAGGGCATTTCTGAGGACTCCATTGACCAGACCGGAACGGCCTGGATATAGTTTTTTCGTTATCTGCACCGCCTCATCTACTGCGGCAAAAGAAGGTATCCTGTCTGTGAATATGATCTGGAAGAAAGCAGTTCTCAGGATATTTCTTAATCCTGTTTCCAGGGACGCCGGTTTTCCCTTATAAAAATATTGAATAATCCAGTCTAAGCGATTTCTCATACGGAGAGTTCCGTAAACAATCTGGGTGAGAAGCTTTCTATCATGTACATTAGTAAGTGTATTTCTGGAAAGGTATGCGTCTAACAGAGGTTCTGCGTATGCGCCGTTCCGGTCTACGCGATTCAAGATGTGGACTGCCAGGTAGCGTGGATTATTTTTCATTATTATCGACATTTCAGGAGGTCAGGATTTTTGATACATGTACTAAAGAAACGTCAGAATTCCTGAGATTCCTTGCAAAATGATCGATGGCCTTTACTGTTTCCGGGAATGGATGGCCGATTCCGATTGCATGTCCATATTTCTTTGCATATCTTTTAAGCTTATAAAGCTGATAACGAATGGCGGGTTCATGGCGGGAGTTATCCAGGAAGATATTTCTATAGGCAGTTGGTATATGGAGGGTTCTTGCAATATTATAGGCCTTCGAGTGGCTGGATGTACGGCTGTCAAGAAAGAAGAGACCGCTGCTTTTGATAACGCTGAGGGTTTCAGTTACCTCTTCCCGGCATCCAGTGAATCGTGAACCCATGTGATTGTTAACACCTATGGCAAAAGGTACATCTGAAATATTGTCTTCCACGATGTTAAATATTTTTTTTGACCTGTCTCCCACATAAAGAGCTCCGGGTCCTGGATCAAGGTAAGAATTATAAGGTTCCATGGGCTGGTGAAGCATAATCTCGTGTCCTCTATCATGTATTTCGAAAGCCAGAGCACGAGAATATGTCAGCCGTGGCAAAATGGAAAAGGTAATTGGAATATCCAGATCGAGAAATTGTTTTGCACGGGAGAGACTGTATCCGATATCATCTATAACAAGTGCTATGTGAGGCCGGGGGAAAGAACTCCTCCCTGGTTTCTCGAAGGCAAAAGCCTTTGAAAAACTGCTCATACCAAAGAAACTTCCCGCAACTAAATAGGCGCTTGTAAACAAGAAGTTTCTTCTATTCATTCCTTGTTCCTCTCTCAGCCATGAATATGCAGCGTGTCGTCAAATACTCAATTATGAAATGGTTTGTTTGATAAACTGTTTAATTAGCCTGCCATGTGTCAGATATTAAGGAACACTTTGTGCTTTCCTACAATATCTTGTGGCTAATGTCAAGCTTAAATACAATATGTTGATAAAATAAATTGCTCATTAAGACGGAAATAAAAAAACCTTCCCGTGGGGAAGGTTTTTGGGGGGAAAGGGTAGGGGAAAGGGGACAAATTTATTGTTGTTTAAAGAAAGAAAATAAATCTGTCCCCTTTCCCTCATTGTCTCTCCTCGCTTTACCGACNNAGAGATTCAAGCGCCTTGCTATTTGAGCCATACCAATACCAAGATCTCTTACCGCCCAATAGCACAACAGACTTTTTGCCTTAACGCGCAAAAGAATCATAATTTCAAATCTGTAAATGTAAAGGGCGTCCCCAAAGTCCCCCAGGGCGTCCCCAAAGTCCCCCCGTTATCAGCTGATGTAAAGCCGGCGGTGGACCTGTTGCTTGTCAATAAGGATATCCTGAATTGTATAAACACACTGGTAATTCGCCAGTATCCCGGCGAACGGCACGATGGATTGGAAGAAAATGATCAGTGGTGGGTATTCAACTGGCGAGACTACCAGGCGAGTACCAGGAGTGACGCTGCATTTCTACGAGCCTTGAGACCTTTGAATGAAATTGAAGAAAGTTTTGAACTGAATGAATATGTAATACAGGGACTGAGGAGACAGTACCCCAGAGAGACGGCACCCGATATCAAGTTGATCAACAAGAAAGGTTTTTATTTCGAGGGTGATTTTGATAAGTACGGTCACCATGGCAGTTAC
>DFBI01000201.1:8899-9749 GCA_002367335.1 Syntrophaceae bacterium UBA3084
TCAACTCTGGATCTGGTTCCGATGGTAACGTACATCCTTGGGATACCATTGCCAAAAGGTCTTGATGGAGAGAACCCTCTGTTAAACATTCCTACAAGTCATACATCTTCCCTGTCTGCGCCGGCTGCAAGGTAAACAGATACGGACACGCACAGGCCGGCAGAGGGATTCAGGAAAAGAATTGGTTACTCTTTAAAAATAGCGCCTGNNGCACAGAGGCACAAAGGCACAAAGTTTATTTAGCTTGTTATTATTGTCACAAATGTCCAACAATACGTTTGCCTACTGGCAGGCATGTGCTATCTTTTATTTTTTCTTATTTCTTTGTGCCTTTATACCATTGTTACTCTTTAAAAATAGCGCCTGTACTTGCTGATGTGACCATTCGGGCATATCTTGCGAGGTAGCCCGTTTTGATGGAAGGCTCCTTAGGTTTAAATGCCTTTTTCCTCCGGGCCAGTTCTTTCTTGTCCACCTTCAGATCGATCTTTTTATTCGGGATATCAATAGCAATGATATCTCCCTCTTTTATAAGACCGATGGGGCCACCTTCAGCCGCTTCGGGAGATATGTGTCCTATGGCGGATCCTCTCGTGCCACCGCTGAATCGGCCGTCTGTTAAGAGAGCCACTGATTTGTCAAGACCCATTCCCACGATGGCCGACGTGGGTGAAAGCATTTCCCGCATTCCGGGACCACCCTTTGGACCTTCGTAGCGGATTACAACGACATCACCGGGGCGAATCTTGCCCCCCAGGATAGCCTCGATGGAATCTTCTTCAGAATCGAAGACGCGGGCACGACCTTCGTTCACCATCATATCGGGAGATACGGCTGATTGTTTGACCAC
>DFBI01000233.1:0-7916 GCA_002367335.1 Syntrophaceae bacterium UBA3084
TTGCATACGGCTGCCTGTAATAGCTGCGGTTATTATCACTTTTTCCATAAACTTGTCCTTTCCTTTAGTTCCTTAATTATAAAGTTCATGCAAAAATGGCTTCGGCGTGAGGCTTCGGCGTGAGCTCAGTCGAACGCTCAGTCGAACGGCAAAAGAATTTAGTAAGCGTTCACGGTTCAAAGGTTCACGGTTGGCCGCCTTTTCCCATTCAACATCCGATGTTGGTTGGACGTTCGATGTTCGATGTTCATCTTGGTTCCGGTTTGTCCGGGTTAGGTTGTTCTTTGCGCGCTTCACTGTCTGCTATCATCATACCGTCATTTATTGAGTTGAAAATAATGTAGTGTAGCGGGTTGCTTTTCAGGTAATCCAGGTAATCTTTATTATCAATAGCTTCACGGTCGACCATGCTTTCTTTTGATTTCATTGAGAATAATTGCTCCGCAATTCTAAATTGCTCGAATTATTTTAATGGCAAAACCCTTATGATCATCAGGGGAATAACTTACCCTTTAAGATGAATTTTCACTGTGACATTCCGTAGCCTCTGAAAACTCTTTGCTTACGAGAAGCAGTTCCTCTATGCACATCTTGCGGTGGTCGTAATTATTAAAACGTATCTCAGGTATTGCCAGGCTTACCGTGGCCTGTACGGGCATGCCCTGATAAAAGGCAAAGAATGGAATGCTCAGGGCTCCGAGACCCTGCCAGGCTTCCCCCAGACTCGAGGCGTAACCCTGCTCCCTGATCAACGCAAGCTCTTGGATGAGCTGCTCCATTTCAACAGTTGTGTTATTGGTCAATGGTTTAAGCCTTACTTTTGCCAGATATTTGTCAATGAAATCCTGCGGGGAAAAGGCCAGCAGACATTTAGATGTAGCGCCAGCATAAAGCGGAGCCCTGTTCCCAACCGGCATGGTGGCCTTCAGCTCTTGGGTGGATTCCAGATTGCCGATACAGATCCGGGAGGTACCGTCTGTATCTATTATATTAAGGTGTACGGTTTCCCTGGTCCGGGACAGGAGTCGTTTCATAAACGGCATACCGAGCCGCGTGATTGGATAGTTGTTCTGCAGGGCACGGAAAAATGAAAGATAGATATTTCCAAGACTGTACAGTCGCGTGCCTGGATCCTGCTTGATGAATCCGTAAGTCTTCAGGATCTGCAGGATCCTCTGAGTGGTGGATGGGCTGAACCCGAGATGTACGCTCAACTCTTTTACACCCCAGGATGGTTGCTCTTCGCGGAATACCATGAGGACCATGAGGGCCTTTTCAATGGAATTGATCTTGTTCAGTGAAGGGGTCTTATCAGGTTGTTCCATAATATAAAATACCATTTTGCATTGTCGCTATATGCCAGATAGAATAGCTTTTTGTCAAGAGGAAAAATTTGTTGATTTATATCAATATTCTATGGTTTGCAAAAATGAAAGATTCCAACGGGATATGAAGTCTTTGTCACATTGTTCTGATGATAGAGTAAAAAAATCTTGACACGGTGCCTGTGCTGTGGTAACAGCTTTAGTATTCCCGTCATGTGGCATCGTGTCCCATATAGTGAAATTGCTCGGGGAATGGGTATTTATAAATATAAAACATATATTCAATTTGCCGCTATGATAACAGTGTTCATTGGTACGAAAGTTGCTCTTCATAAAACTGGCCCAGATAGATTGTGAAAAATCGAATAAATATCAGGTCGCGCAATTACCGTTCCTGATATTGGCTGTCGGTTTGGTATTGTTGGTTTTTTTAATGTTACTTTTTGGAGTGCTTCTGCAAATATTTGCGGGGGTGCTGGTTCTTAAACGAGAAAGACTTTTTTGGGAGAATCATATCAATGCAGAATAATTCCGAGAAAAGTACGGCATTAGCCGGAATTAGAATAATAGATCTGACGCGTGTTCTGGCAGGTCCTTTTTGTACTATGATGTTGGGTGATTTAGGCGCCGATGTAATAAAGGTGGAAACGCCTGGCATTGGCGATGATTCAAGAAAGTACCCACCTTTTATAGGCGATGAAAGCGCTTATTTCATTAATTTGAATAGAAACAAGAGAAGCGTTACATTGAATTTAAAGAATGGGCATGGGAAGGAAATATTTTTTGATCTTATAAAGAAATCGGATGTCATTATCGAAAACTTCAGGCCCGGAACCATGGAAAAATTAGGTCTGGGATACGAAGAAATTAAAAAAATTAACCCAAACATTATTTATTCATCTATTTCGGGCTTTGGCCATACAGGTCCCTACAGGGATCGCCCCGGGTATGATATTATCGGGCAAGCCATGGGTGGAATTATGAGCGTTACCGGGTGGCCCGGAGATCCGCCAACCAGAACAGGCACAGCTATAGCGGATATTCTTGGAGGTCTCTTCGCGTGTATTGGGATTTTGAGCGCTTTTATCGCCAGGAAAGGTATCCATTCGGGACAAAAAATCGATGTTTCACTTGTGGATTCGGTCGTTTCCGCAATGGAGACTCTTATTCAGATATATCTTGTAAAGAAAAGCAATCCCGGAAGAGTCGGCAACAGATATGAATTTATTTATCCTTATGATTCGTTCGAGGCAAAGAATGGTTGGGTAGTTATCGGCATAGGGAACGATAAACTGTGGCGGGAATTTTGTGAAGCCATTGGAAGACATGATCTATCAGGTGAAGAGAAGTACTTGAGTAACTCTGACCGTGTTAAATATCATACAGAGGTTAAGGAAATTGTTGAGAATTGGACCAGGGAAAAAGAAGTCAAGGAAATTGTTGATTTTTTATTGTCAGAGAAAATACCCTGTGCGCCCATATACAGCGTGAGTGATATCGTTAATGATGAACATATAGCAAAAGCCAGAGAAATGATATTGGATATTGAACATCCCGTTGCAGGAAATGTGAAAATAGTCGGTTCACCGATAAAGATGTCGGAAACACCGGCAAAGATTGTTTCTCCGGCGCCGGTTTTAGGGCAACATACCGAAGAAATTCTCAGAGAAGTTCTTTCTTATCCGGATGACAAGATTCATATGTTGCAGAAAAAAAATATATTTTAACTATCCGAAAATACAGATTTTATTCATAAATATAAACAGGTGCAGGAAGAAGCTTGGCCTCCTAATGTTATTGCTTCCCTGCTTTGCCCGGGTCATGTGTAGTTTGCAGACCATGGCCCGGATTAACCTGAAGTTGAGTATATTTCCAGAATTCTATAATATATCTTTAGAAATTTAGAAGTATTGTCCCAGAGACAAGAGTGAGGATTCAGGGGATATCTTAAGCATGAGTTTGCAGCAATGGGAGGTATCAGAGAAGAACGCTTTCAGTTATACGTATGGAGAATATGTCTTGTAATCATGATAAATTTAAATTTCGTATGGGAGAGGTGTGGATGTCACAATTTCTAACTAATTTTATAAAGACACAGGTAAATGGTTTAGCCGGTCGAAGTCCTAAAGAGTGGATAATCATCGTTCTTGGTGTCGGGATGGCGCTCTTTCATCTCTATTTTGCAACAATTGGTTTTATTACGGAAATGACCTTTCGTTCAGTGCATCTCATGTTTGTATCAGCGTTGATATTTCTCCTGTATCCCACCAGTATGAAAATCAAATCGTTGCAGCTGCTCGACTGGTTCCTGATAGCTGCTTCAATTGTATTCGGTGTGTACATAATCCATGAATACGCCAACCTGACAAGTCGTGCAGGGAATCCCAATATGAGCGATATTATTCTGGGGGTCGTGTCGGTTATCATTGTCCTTGAAGTCACTCGTCGAACGCTAGGATGGCCCCTTGTGATCATTGGAGTATTATCCATCATGTACAGCTTTTTCGGCGGATACATTCCGGGTATTTTCGGGCACAGGGGTTTCGCCTTCGATCGGGTGATTACTCAGCTGTATATTACCCTGGAAGGTATTTACGGTCTGCCCCTTGGTGTTGTTGTGAAGTATGTTTTTTACTTTCTTCTATTTGCGGGATTTCTTGATGCTACAGGGGCGGGTAACTGGTTTATTGACTTTGCCTACGCTCTGACCGGTCGGGCCCGGAGCGGTCCCGCTCTTGCCGCAGTCGTGTCGAGCGGCTTCATGGGATCGGTCTCGGGAAGCGCCGTCGCGAATACCGTTTCAACCGGGTCCTTTACCATTCCGCTGATGAAGAAAGTCGGATACAAACCTGAAATCGCAGGCGCCATTGAGGCTGCCGCTTCAACGGGAGGGCAGATGATGCCGCCTATCATGGGAGCAGGTGCCTTTATCATTGCCGAGTGGACAGGTATTCCCTACCGCCAAATTGTTATTGTCTCTATTATTCCGGCAATCCTCTATTTTTTATCGGTTGCCTGCTTTGTCTATGTGCGGGCAATCAAGACTGGTATTAAAGCGCAGAAAGCGTCTGAGCTGCCTAAGATAAAAGAGGAATTTTTCAAGGGATTGCATTACCTGGTGGCTATTCTGGTCCTGGTATATTTTATCGTCAGGGGTTACAGTCCTACCTACTCTGTCTGTATCGCAATCGGCGCACTCATAGTTGTAAGCTTCTTCAGAAAAGAGTCGAGGCTTAACTTTGCTGTCGTAATAGATGCAATGGTTAACGCCGCTAAAAAGTGTATACCAGTTTCTGCTGCCTGTGCGGCAGCGGGTATCGTTGTTGGTTGCGTCGGTCTCACGGGTCTGGGGCTGAAATTCTCGGCAATGGTTATATCGATGGCAGGGGGGTTCTGGGTTTATGCTGTGTTGCTCGTGATGGGGGCTGCGATCTTCCTGGGGATGGGTCTACCCGTCACGGCGGCATACGTAGTCCTTGCCGTTCTGGCTGTCCCGGGATTATCAGAGCTTGGCATGGAGCCGCTTGTAGCGCATTTACTTGTTTTCTGGTTCAGCCAGCTTTCCAACCTGACACCCCCGTGTGTCTTGCCGCCTACGCGGCTGCCGGAATAGCGGACGCCAAACCGATGCAGACGGGTTTTTATGCCTTCACTCTCGCGAAAGGCTTGATTATCATTCCCTTCCTTTTCGTCTACACGCCTATTCTCTTAACCCAGGGGGTCTGGAGGGGAATTCTCGCGGGTGTATTTGCATTGGCGGGTCTCTTCGCAATTACATTTTTTCTTGAGGGATTCGTGCTTCGAAAGTTGTCGCTGGCGTCGCGGTTTTTGATGCTGATTGCCGCAGTACTGTGCTTCTGGCCGTCGACATACGTTGCACTCTCGGGACTTGTTGTTGCGGTCGTTCTTATGACGATTCAGATGGTGCCAGTACTAGGAAAAACGGCTGAAGTTCATTGAGGATAGTTTATCTTTTGTAAGAAGCTTAAGTTAAAGAGAGGAGGTGATGTTATTATTGGAAGATAAGGTGTTATTTATTGAAGAGTGAACAGTTTTGCGGCTATCTCGTTAATGAGACAGGATATGATGCCGCGAAAAAACCACACATAAGGAGAGAATATTATGAAAAACAGCAGAAAAATCATTTTTATCGTATCGGTAATCACCGTCTTTATGGCAGTCACGGTGCTGGTTCCCAGTGAGGGACATGCCAAGAAGTGGCGGCTGAGCATCGCCACGGGCGGGACCGGAGGGACGTATTATCCCACCGGAGGCGGTGTTGGTGAATTGCTTCGCAAAAGAATCGATATGATCGATTCGGCTACAGCCGAAGTAACGGCAGGTTCTGTAGAGAACATTCAATTGGTCAATCGCGGGCGGGCGGACATGGGTATGGTATGCTGGATTGGTGCCGTTGGCGCCGGGTTAACAGACAAAGTTCCAAATGTCCGCACTGTCTTCACGATTCACGGTAGTACCTGCCACTGGGCCGTAGGCAAGGATAGCGGAATCAATACATTTGTCGATATGAAGGGTAAACGTGTCGCCTTTGACGCTCCCGGAAGCGCCGGCCTGGTTTCCTGCGGGAAGGTTATGGAACTTTTCGGTGTTGATATCAACAAAGACATCGAAGCGCTTCGCATCAAGCAGGGAAAGGGTGTTGATGGGTTCAAGGACGGCAGAATTGACGTAGTCTTTGGAGACGCGGGATTTCCCAATTCATCATTTATGGATCTTTGCACGACGCGCGATGTCAAGCTCCTTAGTTTCACGCCAGCTGAACTAAAAAAGATATCAGACAAATACCCCTCGCTGCCCGAAGAAATCATTCCAGGTGGAACCTATAAGGGAAATGACAAAGATATCCATACCTACACCGAATCCGGCGCCTGGATCGTCAATGCCGATCTTCCTGAAGAACTCGTCTATCAAATCGTAAAGACGATTCACCAGAACCAGGCGTGGCTGACAAAGAATGTCCATAAGGCGATCGGACGCTGGAAATTCGATCCCTCCGTGGGCGAGCTGGCTCCTCTGCATCCCGGAGCCGCGAAGTACTATAAAGAAATTGGTCTTTTGAAGTAACCGGCAGACATTGTTCGCCGAAGTGGAGTAAGGGTTCCCCCGGCCTGAGGCCGGGGGAACCATCGATATACGAATAAAGAGGATAGTTAATATGGGGCCAACGATTGGATTTATAGGATTGGGAGAAATGGGCAGTGGAATGGCGGCTAATATCATTAAGGCCGGTTATCCGTTGTTTGTATTTGATATTGACAAGATGGCGGTTAAAAAACTTGAGGCTTTGGGTGCACGTATTGCCGGTGACTTTGCCTGTCTTGCGGAGCAGTGCGACTGGATTATTTTATCTCTGCCTGACACCTTGATAGTGGAGAAAACGCTGTTTGATAGTGGTGGCCTTGCGCAGTACCTTTCTCCGGGGCAGATCGTGATGGATTGCGGAACCACACATCCTCTTGCAACAAAGGATTTTTACGAGCGGCTTTTCAGGAAGGGCATAATATTTTTGGATACCCCGGTTTCAGGTATGGCAAAACGAGCGGAAGAGGGTACCCTTACGGTAATGGTCGGCAGCAGCAGGGCGATTTTCAGGAAGGTTAAGCCCGTATTGGCAAGTATCAGCAAAACCATTGTTTATATGGGAGGACCGGGTAGCGGTCAGCTTGCCAAGGTAATCAACAATGTCTTTTTCAATATTTCATGTGCTACTGTTGCCGAACTTTTCCCTCTTGCGGTAAAGATGGGTCTCGATCCGGAGAAAATCGTGGAAGTAGTAGGGACAGGCACAGGACAGAGTTTCGCACTGAATTTTTTTGGCCCCCTTATATTAGAACGTAATTTTCAACCGGGATATCCAATGGGAAAGGCTTACAAGGACATGAGCACCATTATTGGGGTTATGGACAAGTATCAGGTTCCCGTGCCTGTTACCATGGCGGCGGTTTCCACATATCAGATGGCCCTCAATCAAGGATTGGGGCATGAGAATAAGGGGGCAATGGTTAAAGTGTGGGAAAAGGTCCTGGACGTCGAAGTAAAGAAAGGAAAGAAAGAAAAATAAGCCATGGATATGCAGATTAATGCTTTAGAGTGAAAAGCAAAAACATGGTACCCGGCTAAAATCACGGTACAATAGTATAACTGCATGATATTGTTAAATATATTAATTGCCTATATTATGTGCAATCCGGTATAAATCGGGGATTCTAAAACACTTCTGATTTCTATCAACATGCTTATCAATAATCCTGCCCGCAACTCTGTGGATATCTTTTTTTACACCATCGATATATGTAAACGTCTTTCTTGTGATAATGATTCCTAAATAAGATCACAATTACCTTGCTTTGAATTGTTTCCTTTCGGAAATTTGGCGTCAATTTGGTATTGAAAAAAAGATAGTCACAAACTGTCAATCAAAAACAAGATTTAGTCACTTATAGTCATTTTTAACCACAAACAAGGAGTTACGATTTCTCGTAACACCTTGAAATGATGGTGGGCCGTAGGAGATTTGAACTTCTGACCAACTGGTTAAAAACTCCGCTATGCCGACGCGTCGGCATTATA
>DFBI01000233.1:8043-8209 GCA_002367335.1 Syntrophaceae bacterium UBA3084
CCAAACGAGTTACTTGAAAGTCAGCTACTCTACCGAGCTGAGCTAACGGTCCTTAATGTATCCTTAAAAGCTCTCCTAGATAGCAGGAAGCGTTTTTTATTACAAATTTGATGTGCAGATTATGTCACCTATTGTCTGAATAAGGTAGAGAAGGGAGTATCTCAAG
>DFBI01000072.1 GCA_002367335.1 Syntrophaceae bacterium UBA3084
ACAAACTTTACAATTAAGGGACTAAGACATAAGATAAGTGAGATTGATCAGAAAAGGTGATCAATTAACTCATTTAAATCACTGACTTTAATCAATGTCATTTTCGTTTCCGGCAAAACATTGTCTGAGATGGTTTTCGGAATTATACAACGATTGAAACCCATTTTGGCAGATTCCTTTATCCTTGCTTCCATATGACCGACACCCCTCACTTCTCCCGTAAGTCCCACTTCACCGCACACGACAGTACCCACATCTATGGACCGGCCCAGAAAACTGGATACAATAGATGACACAATACCGAGATCTATCGCAGGTTCATTTAACCTGACCCCACCGGCCACATTAATAAAGATATCATGATTAACCAGGTGTAAACCACAAATCTTGTCAAGAACAGCAGCCAGTAAGGATACCCTGTTATGGTCGACGCCTATGGATGTTCTTCTCGGCATACCAAAACTGGTTTCACTGACCAGTGATTGAATCTCTACCAGGATCGGCCTTGTCCCCTCTATACTTGGCACAACAACGGAACCGGCAGATCCTGCCGGCCTCTCAGAAATGAAAAGGGCTGACGGATTTGATACCGGGGAAAGACCATTTTCTCTCATCTCAAAAACGCCAATTTCGTTTGTTGGCCCGTATCTGTTTTTTACCCCCCTGACAATTCGAAACGCGTGCCCCGAATCTCCCTGAAAATAGAGAACCGCGTCCACCATATGTTCCAACACTTTAGGCCCTGCTATTGCCCCATCTTTTGTTACATGACCAATCAGGAAGATGGGTATTCCTGTTTTTTTTGACAACAATATAAGCTGTTCTGATGATTCTCTTACCTGTCCCACACTACCGGGCGCCGAGGAAAGGTTTGATGAATAAACGGTTTGAATGGAATCAACTACTACCACTTCCGGTTTTACTTCCTCGATTTGCTTTAAGATGGCTTCAAGGGAAATCTCTATATAAACGAAAAGGTTTTTTGATGAGGCGCCGATTCGTATGCCGCGGAGTTTTATCTGTCTTGCCGATTCTTCCCCGGAAACATAAAGAACCTTGAGACCCTTTTGTGCAAGACTCTGCAAAACCTGAAGTAACAGAGTAGATTTCCCTATTCCCGGATCACCACCAACGAGAATCGAGGAACCTCGAACTATACCGCCTCCCAGGACCCTGTCCACTTCATCAATTTCGATTTTAATCCTCTCTTTGTCATTCAACTCAATCGCTTCAATTGAAAGAGGTGATCCATTGAAATGTATATCAAAAGGATTCCTGGAATCAGTCTTTGTCATCTTTTCTTCAACAAACTGGTTCCATTCACCACAGGCAGGACATTTCCCCAACCATTTTGGAGATTGATATCCACAATTTTGACAAAAAAACATTGTTTTTATTTTTTTCAAAACATGGACCTTTTAACACGGAATTGATATAAAGTTCCTTCAAAAACGGCTTCATCCTGAGCGTTCGACGGTTCGACTGAGTTCGCCGAAGGCCTGTCGAAGGAAAAAGGAAGTGCAAAATCAAATTTTGTTTTTCGTGTTTTCGTGATAAAAACATATATGGTTCTTTTGTGCTCCCGTCAACATAAAACAAAACCTCTTGAGGAAAAGGAACATTTCTGCTAGTAAAATTATACTGTGGCAATAACAGTGAAAGGATTCATAGTAATGAACAATCCAAATTTTAGCTCAGGTCCATGCAGCAAAAGACCGGGGTGGAATCTTAACGTTTTAAAAGACGCTGCCCTTGGACGCTCTCACCGCAGTTCTCTGGGAAAGGAAAAACTTGCCAGGGCAATCAACGAAAGTAAAAAGTTGCTTGAAGTTCCGGAAGATTATTTTCTGGGCATACTGCCCGCATCTGACACGGGCGCTTTTGAGTTAGCCATGTGGTCACTTCTTGGTCCCAGACCTGTGACTGTACTTGTATGGGAAAGTTTCAGTGAAGGGTGGGCGTCGGATGTTTCAAAAGAATTAAAACTCAATCCGACAATTCTCAAAGCAGATTACGGGAAAATCCCCGATTTGAATGCGGTTAACTGGTCTCACGACGTTATATTTGTCGCCAACGGCACCACCAGTGGCGTTAAGATCCCTGATTGGGACTGGATTTTACCCTCAAGAGAAGGTCTGGCAATATGTGACGCAACCAGCGCGGTGTTTGCTATGCCTGTTGACTGGTCAAAGGTTGATGTCCTCACATATTCCTGGCAGAAGTGTCTCGGTGGAGAGGCAGCCCACGGAATACTTATTCTAAGCCCCCGTGCAGTGGAAAGAATAGAATCTTACAACCCCCCGTGGCCCATGCCGAAAATATTCCGTCTCAAAAAAGGTGGCAAACTGAATCAGGCTATTTTCAATAGCAGTACAATCAACACCCCGTCCATGCTATGTGTCGAAGATTATCTCGATGTATTGAAATGGGCCGGAGAAATCGGCCTTAACGGTTTAATGGCAAGAAGCCTGGCTAACCTGCATATAATCGAAGATTGGGTCGGTAGAACGGGCTGGATAGATTTTCTTGCCGAATCCGCGGAAATTCGTTCAAACACTTCGGTCTGCCTGAAGATAACGGATGATAAGTTTCAGACCATGCCGGGAAAAGATAAAACTGCGTTTATCAAGGATATTGCAGACATTTTGAGTAAAAAGAATATTGCCCACGATATAAGTTCTTACAAGGACGCACCCCCAGGGTTCCGTCTCTGGTGCGGGCCGACGGTTGAAGCATCAGATGTAAAGCGGGCAATTGACGGGTTGGAAAAGGTATGTTCAAAAAAGTTAAGGAAATTATAAGGAATCTTATAATCTGGAGGATTATCGTTCATGAAAAAAGTTCTTGTCAGTGATACCCTTGCTGAAGAGGGTATAGAAATATTTAAGAAAGCTTCAGGGATTGAGGTGGATGTTATGACAAACCTTACCCATGATGAGCTTAAAGGAATTATCGGCAATTATGACGGACTGGCCATACGAAGTGCAACAAAGGTTGCAAGTGATATCATTGCCAAAGCAAATAACCTTAAAGTTATAGGAAGGGCAGGAATCGGTCTTGATAACGTTGACATAGCAGCGGCAAGCAAACAGGGTATTGTCGTCATGAATACCCCCGGTGGCAACACAATTACCACGGCGGAACATGCCGTATCCATGATGCTTTCCCTGGCCAGAAAAATTCCCCAGGCCACTCAATCCATGAAGTCAGGCAAATGGGAAAAAAAGAAATTCATGGGCTCCGAAGTTTATAACAAAACCCTTGGAGTCATAGGTATAGGAAGAGTCGGCGCCATCGTTTCCAACAGGGCATTAGGCTTAAAAATGAACGTTATCGCATATGACCCATTCATATCCCCGGAAGCTGCGGAAAAAATGGGGATTAAACTCACCACCCTTGGTAAAATTCTGGAAAAATCCGATTTTATTACGGTTCATACACCCCTGACTAACGAAACGAGAAACCTGATCAACTCTGATTCCATTGCAAAAATGAAAGATGGCGCTTTTATTATTAATTGTGCAAGAGGAGGGATCGTTAACGAAACAGACCTGTATGATGCCCTTGTCTCGGGAAAACTCGGAGGCGCAGCGCTTGACGTTTTTACAGAAGAACCTCCCGGGAATATCGAGCTGCTATCGCTGGACAATGTCATCTGTACCCCCCACCTGGGTGCATCAACTGATGAAGCCCAGAGGAATGTAGCTATAGCCGTCGCTCAACAGATTATTGATTATCTTACTAAAGGTGACATTAAAAACGCTGTAAATTTCCCCTCAGTCAGTGCTGAAATCCTGACGCTGATACAGCCTTATCTGAACCTGGCCGAAAAGCTTGGTAAATTTCAGACCCAGATTGTCAGTGGAGGCATAAAAGAAGTTATCATTGAATACAGCGGAGAAATTCTGGATTACAACGTGGCGCCCATAACAATAGCGCTTCTCAAAGGGCTTCTGACACCCATTTTGAAAGAAAGCGTCAATTTCATTAATGCGCCGGTCATAGCAAAAGAGCGGGGCATAAAGGTTGTCGAGTCTAAGAGCAGTGAGAGAACAGATTACAAGAGCATGATTTCTCTCACGGTAAAAACTACTGAGAGAGAAAGTTTTGCTGCTGGAACCATCTTTGGACGTCAGGATCCAAGAATCGTTATGATTAACAAATTCATCCTTGACTTAATACCGGAAGGCAATATGCTTGTTCTCTATAATCATGACAGACCAGGCGTTATTGGCAATATTGGAATGATTCTTGGAAACAACAAAATCAACATTGCACGGCTCCACTTGAGTCGGCAACTGGTTGACGGGCATGCACTTGTAGTGCTCAGCACAGATAGTTTACTCTCTGAAGCCGTATTAAAGCAACTCAGAAATCTTCCCAATGTAATATCGCTTACCCAAATTGAAATGTAATTTTTCCGGAGGCAAATTATGGCAACTGTTATCGTTATTGGAACACAGTGGGGTGATGAAGGTAAAGGCAAAATTGTCGACCTTTACGCCCAGGAGGCCGACGTCATTGCCCGCTTCCAGGGCGGAAATAATGCCGGTCACACCCTGGTGGTTAAAGGAGAACAAACCATTGTTCATTTGATACCGTCGGGTATTCTCCACAACGGGAAAATCTGCATCCTGGGAAACGGAATGGTTATTAATCCCAAAGTCCTCTTGCAGGAAATTGATGAACTCGAAGAACGACAGATCTTTCCGCCTGACACTAAGCTGTTCATAAGTGAATACGCACATATTATTATGCCCTATCATCAAAGACTGGACAGCGCCCGCGAAAACAGAAAGGGAAAAGCCAAAATCGGAACAACCGGACGCGGGATAGGTCCCGCCTATGAAGACAAAATTTCCCGTGCAGGTATCAGGTTTTGTGATCTTCTCGACGACGAGATATTTCGTGAAAAATTAAAGAACAACTTAGAAGAAAAAAACTTCTATCTGACAGAATTTTGCAAGGAAGAACCAGTGGATGGTGAGATTATATACAAAGAGTACAATGAATACGCTGACCGCTTGAGAAAGTACGCGGCAAACACTTCGGTTATTATTGACAGAGAATTTAAGAAAGGGAAAAACATTCTCTTTGAAGGTGCGCAGGGCTGCCACCTTGATATTGACCACGGTACTTTTCCCTTTGTTACCTCATCAAATACAGTATCCGGCAGCGCTTGCTGCGGAACCGGTTTTGGGCCCACAAAAGTGGATGCTGTCGTGGGTATTTGTAAAGCCTACACGACAAGAGTCGGAGAAGGTCCCTTCATCACGGAATTAACAGATGAAACAGGGGAAAGAATCCAAAAAGTGGGGAAGGAATTTGGCGCCACAACGGGCAGAAAACGCCGTTGCGGATGGCTCGATATGGTTCTTGTAAAACAATCTGTCAGGGTTTCGGGCATTACGGGAATTGCAATAACCAAACTCGACGTCCTGACAGGTATTGACAGATTAAAAATCTGTGCGGGGTATAAGACGGATGATGGAGTATTTACAGAACATGTTCCCTCCAATCTGAAGGTCTTTAAAAATTGCCGGCCCATCTACGAAGAATTTGACGGCTGGGCAGATGATATCACTAAATTGAGAAATTTCGAAGAGTTGCCCGTTGCCGCTAAAAGGTACATCCAAAGACTCGAAGAACTTGCCGGAGTTCCCGTCATACTCATTTCTGTGGGAGCAGGTAGGAACGAAACAATTATCCGAAAAAGTCCTTTCGAAAAGAAAGGCTAAAGACTCTAATTTTTAATTCGTTAGCTTTATTCTACCAGGGGAGGTGATATTAGCTATTAACCAGCCAGAAACAAGAAATACTGTCCTCCAGTGCATAAACGCAGCACTGGGAAGAAAAGCAAAAAACCTCACTATCTTAAAAGTTAAAGAACTATCATCCTTTACAGATTATTTTATCATATGCAGCGGAACTTCCGACCGGCAGGTCAAGGCGATTGCTGGATTTATCGAGGAAACATTAAAAAAATCGGGCATACATCTTCTTGGAATTGAAGGCAAAAACTCCGGAAATTGGATCCTCATGGATTACGGTGATGTAATCATACATATTTTCTATGAGCCCACAAGAGAATTTTATGATATTGAAAGATTATGGTCAGATGCCCCAAGAATGATCATAGAAGAAAGCGTTGAAAAGATTACCTCTCTCGACAATGGTATGTAATATTAAAAGTATCGTCACTGGTCTAACCGATATTATATTTCCTCCAAGGTGTTTAATATGCGGAACCCCCCTGATGGAAAACGAAAATTATTCTTTCTGTCCCGGATGCCGCTCCCGGATAAATTGCGTTAGATCTCCACAGTGCACACGTTGCGGACTACCCTTTCAGAGTACAGAAGATGAAGATCACCTTTGTGAAGAATGTATTTTGTCTAAACCATTTTTTTCCACAGCGAGGGCTTTGGGAAAATACGAAGGTACATTGCTGGAAGCCATACACTTGTTCAAATACAAAGGAAAGATAACAATAGGTAAAACTCTGGGGAAGCTTATGGCACAGGCGGAGTACAATTCACTCAATATCAGAGATTACACGTTAATTATTCCAATTCCTTTACATCGGAAAAAATTAGCGGAACGAGGATTTAATCAATCTCTTATCCTGGCAAGAGAAATTGCCGTGAGATTTTCAATACCCCTCGATTTCACGACGCTGAAAAGAAATGTTTATACCAAATCACAAACTTCGCTGAAAAAAAATGAAAGAAAATCAAACGTAAAAGGTGCTTTTGAAGTAAAAACCCCGGGGAAAATCAAGGGAGAAAAAATATTATTGATAGACGATGTTTTTACAACAGGGAGTACGGCACGTGAATGTTCCCGGATGCTGATCAGACACAAGGCAGATGAAGTGGCAGTTCTAACCCTTGCAAGGGCAGTACGTTAAAAAAATGAAAGAGCCTACATGAACAAAATCTTATCAAAAGACCGTCTGAAGAAAGCTATTGAAAAACAGAAAAAAGAAGGAAAAAGAATTGTTTTTACCAATGGTTGCTTCGATATTCTTCATGCCGGTCATGCAAGATATCTCAATGAGGCAAAAAAACTGGGTGACATTCTGGTTCTTGCAATCAACAGTGATGCCTCTGTTCAATCGATCAAGGGTAAACAACGGCCTCTCATCCCTCAAAATGAAAGAGCTTATGTAGTGGCTTCTCTCGAAGCTGTAGATTATGTAACTATCTTCGATGATGACACACCTCTTCGCCTGATTGAATGCCTCAGACCCCATATCATTGTCAAAGGAGGCGACTGGACCGAAGAAACTGTTGTAGGTGGAAAATTGGTAAAAGAATGGGGCGGCAGTGTAGTTATTATGCCTCATCTGAAAGGAATATCTACAACAAATATAATAACAAAAATAATAACGGCATACACAATCGAATAAATTCTGCCACTTCCCAAAGTTGACAGTCTCGTAAAAAGTCGAATTTCTACTCTTTTTGTCATTCCCGCGGAAGCAGGAATCCAGTCTTTTCAAATGCTTAGCTATTTATGGATTCCCGTTTTCACGGGAATGACAGACTTTTTACGAGTCCATCAATCTTATATTGTAAGATATTAATGACTTAAAAGCTCAGCCAACTCTCTTGAAGAACCTTTTTTTAAAATCTCTCTCAGTTTTAGTGAATTATTGATAAATTTACTTCTATCCGTATTTTGGTAATTATGTAAGAGATTCTCTTTTGTAAGTTCCCTCTGAATAAACTCGGGGTGAAACTCTTCTCGGTTGTAAAAATCAAAAATGATATTTGCAAGTCCTATATGTTTTAATTGTACAAACTGTTTTGCTATAAAATAATCTAGATTGTTTGCTTTATATGTCAAGATAAAAGGAGTGCCAATAATAGCTGCTTCCAAAGTCGCCGTTCCGCTACAGATAAAAGCGAAATCACTCCTCAAGAGCGCTTCTTTTGTATCATATGAAATTTCAAATTCTGCTATATCTCCATAGATTGAAAGGTCTTCAAATTCTTTCGGAATTACTAAGATAGCTTTTGTATTAATTTCTTTATTCAGCTCTCTAAAAAGAGGCATTAAACATTTTATTTCACTTTTCCTGCTTCCAGCCAAAAAAGCTATATAACCAGTCTCTTTTATATCTTGCTTATACTCTTGAATCTCATCCAAAAGTGGATTACCAAGATATACCGAATTCGAGTAAAATTTATCTTCAAATGGGAAAATAGAAATTAGTTTATCACAATATTTCTCTATTTTTTTTATCCTGTTTTTTCTCCAGGCCCAAACTTTTGGTAAAATATAATAGATTATTTCGATATCCGGATTTATTTTTTTTATCTTTTTAGCGAGTGGAATATTAAAGGCTGGAGAATCTATGAGAAGAACTTTGTCAACATCTTTTGA
>DFBI01000033.1:0-1855 GCA_002367335.1 Syntrophaceae bacterium UBA3084
TCCACTACATTCTGTGTTGCTATACCGGCATGGTCCATTCCCGGCATCCAGAGGGCGTTATAACCCTGCATACGTTTGTAGCGGATTATTATGTCCTGAAGAACGTTATTCAAGGCATGCCCCATATGAAGCATACCTGTAACATTGGGAGGTGGAATAACTATTGAGAAAGCTCCTTTTTCACTCTTGTCTTCTGCTTTGAAGAAGCCGTGATCAAGGAAATATTGATACCACTTTGACTCTATTTCATGTGGATCATATCCTTTATTTAATTCTTTTTTTTCCATTTAGCATCCATATTCAATTCAAAGTATAATGCGGCAAGACCGCACAGTTATCAGGGATCAGGTGTCGGGACTTCGGCGTGAGCTTAGTCTAACGCTCAGCCTTCGGCGAGCTCAGTCGAACCGGATCAGCAAAAGACAACGGCCGCCCATTGGGCTTTTGTCACGATGAGACATGTTGTAAAAACNNAAAACACCGCAGATCCCTGGCCCCCGATCCCTGACCCCTGACACCAACATCTGCGCAAAAAAAACGCAGTTGCCGAAAAGAATAAAAAACCTCAAAACACAAGGTTAATGAACAGTCCCGGGAGCTGCCCCCTGTATCTTCCGGATGAATTTCAATTCTTTATCGGCAGCCTCTGCATATTCATCATTCAAACCCAGTACTTTTGAAAACATCCGGGCGGCCTCCTTGAATTGCAATGACACCTTATAAGCTACACCCATAAAATAATAAGCGGCTGATGACCGGGGGTCCAGCTTTATCGCCTCTTTAAATTCATCTTCCGCATCTTCCAACCAATCTTCACCCTCTTTACTCATAGTATAGAGCCTTAATCCGGCCACATGGTAAAAAACTTTTTCTTTATCCGATTTGGCATATGTCTTTGCTTCCACTATTACTTTAAAACCACTTTTAACATCACCCTGACATGCCTTGACCAGACTGCTCCCGGCATAAGCCTTAGAAAATTTTGGATTTAATTGAAGGGCAAGCTGAAACTCCCTTTTGGCATCATTGTACTTTTCCTGGTTCAGTAATTTTATACCTGTGGAGGTATGATGTTCTGGAGTATCCAGACGGTTTAATGGTTTTCTTTCTTTCTGCGCACAGGAAAAGATAAATGCACTTAGAATTACCATTATCCATAAGACCAGATACTTACGATATTTCATCGCATCCTCCTTTCCTTTATCAACTCCGCTAAATCAGGAATTTAGTCACTGATGGTCAAAACAAATATCTTCATAACCTGTTCAAGTCAAGTAATTTCCTAAAGTGACAAAGCGGGACAGGATGAGCAATGAGGAGCAAAGGTCTTTCCTTGAACCTTGAGCCTTGAGCCTTGCACCTTGAACCTTGTGTCTTGTTCCTCCGCGCCAGGAAATCATACATTCAGAAATCTCTCGATCTCATCTTTTATATCGCCCCTACTTTGCGGATAATGCCATTTGATATCATTCTCATTATTAAACCATGTCAGCTGCCTTTTTGCATAATGCCTCGTGTCACGGTTAATCAACCTTATTGCCTCCGATATACTATATACACCCTTAATATAATTATTGATATGCTTATAACACATAGACTGCATGGGTTTTAGTGACTCATCAAAACCACTTTTTAAAAGCTCTTCCACTTCTTCAATAAGCCCATCAGAAATCATTTTCTCAGTTCTCATGTCGATTCTTTCGTACAGCGTTTCTCTGTCGAGAATAAGCCCTATCTTAATATAATCATAAGCCCTGCATCTGAAATGATGTTCTTCATGCCTTTTTACAATGGATTCTCCGGTGCACTCAAAAACTTCCAGAGCCCTGATTATTCTAACAGCATCATTTGGATG
>DFBI01000033.1:1886-3020 GCA_002367335.1 Syntrophaceae bacterium UBA3084
TTATACAAATTACGCAGATTACTATCGGCGCCGGGCCCTTCGAAAAGCCCCCCCAAAAGGGCTTTTATGTAAAATCCTGTGCCGCCTACAACAAATATGTTTTCTTCATCCTTATCAAGTTTATCAATGACTTTACCTGCATCTCTTACAAATAGTGAAGCATTAAATTCTTCATCCGGATTTACCACATCGATAAGATGATGTTTTACGGAAAGTCTTTCTTCAGCCGCAGGTTTTGCTGTCCCTATATCCATGTATCTGTAAACCTGCATAGAATCGGCGCTAATGATCTCTCCTCTGTACATAGTTGCAAGTCTGATCGCCATTTCAGTTTTGCCGACACCGGTAGGGCCACAGATAATGATAAGACGGGGGTTGGGTTTCGAGTCCCGAGTCCCGAGTTTCGGGTTTCGGGTTTCGGGTTTCGAGTTTCGTGACATGCCGGATAACGCCTTCCGAGCTCTGAACTATCTTCGTTTGAACATTTTTTCCATGTCCCGTATGTTGAATTTCACATAGAGAGGTCTTCCATGCGGACATGTTGATGCAAATGGTACTGAATCGAGATCTTTGCATAATGTTTCAACCTCTGATTCGGTCAGTTTGTGATTTGCCTTCACAGCGCTTTTACATGCCAAGAGGGTAAATATCCTGTCCTTGATCTCTTTTACACTTGAAGACTTCCCGGTTTTTGCTACTTCTTCTATAATATCGGAGATTATTGTCTTAAGATCAATATTTGTCAAGACAGCAGGAATAGACTTTACTAAAACGGTATTTCCGCCATAACATACGACTTCCAAACCAACGTCCCGCAACGTTTCAGCATATTCCTCAAAGAGAGAATAATCGGATGGAGAAAGATTGACAATTTCCGGGATCAACAACGCCTGCCTTTCATCTTCCTTCTCCGGAGACACCTTTTTCAGCTTTTCAAAACGGACACGTTCATGGGCGGCGTGTTGATCCATAAGTACCAAGCCATCGGGAGCGATAAAAACAAGGTATGTACCTGCAATTTGTGCCACATAATTAAGAGATGAAAACGATACTTTACCTCGATTTGTGATATTTTCCCCGAGGAGATCTTTGACCTCCTCTATATTTGTTACAGTACTTTCACCTTCCACTCTC
>DFBI01000033.1:3154-9255 GCA_002367335.1 Syntrophaceae bacterium UBA3084
GCCGGATGGACATTCACATCTACGTCGGCAGGCGGCAATTCAATGAACAGTGCAACAAAAGGAAATCTTTTTGGTTCAATCAGCCTTCTGTATGAAGTCATAACAGCATTGTTCAGGAGACTATCTCTGATGAACCGATTGTTCACATAACAAAATATTCCCTTTGTGTTGGATCGAGTAAATGCAGGTCTGGAAATGACTCCTCTAAGCTTAATATTACCTTGTGCACACTCTACTGGAAGAACTTTTTTGCTGAAATCATTATCAAATACAAGAGAGAGCCTTTCAGAAAGTTCACCTGTCCCCGGTAAATTCAAAGATTTTCTTTTATCTGTGAGGACCCTTATCCTGACTTCAGGATGAGCAAGAGCTATTCTTATAATAGCATCCATACAGTGGGCCTGCTCTGTGGAATCTTTCTTGAGAAATTTTTTTCTGGCCGGTGTTGAATAAAAAATATCATTAACAAATATCGAGGTGCCCGGGGGACAGCCCGCCTCAATAATTTTCTTTACCTTACCTCCCTCGATCAGCATTCGCATACCTGACAAAGATTTTTTTCTCCTTGTCAGCATTTCCACTTTGGAAATTGAAGCTATACTGGGAAGGGCCTCTCCTCTAAACCCCAAAGAACGTATCTTGTAAATATCTTCAAATTGATATATTTTGCTCGTCGCGTGTCTTTCAAAAGCTAACGGAACATCATCTTTGTCAATCCCTTCTCCATTGTCTGTAACCCTTATAGAATTCTTTCCACCTCTTTCAAGTTCAACAAGGATGTCTGTAGCATGTGCATCAAGGGAGTTTTCAACAAGTTCTTTGACAATAGAGGCAGGTCTTTCCACAACCTCTCCCGCCGCTATCTTACTGGATAACTCTTCAGACAAAACAATGATGCGTTTGTGCAAACCAAATCCTCCATGGTTCAGAACCGATGTCTAATGCGGCAAGGCCGCAAAGGTTCAAGGTTCAAGGTTTTTCCTTGCTCCTTGAGCCTTGTTTTTCACCGCCTGACACCAACATCTGCGCGAAAAACGCTTGTCTGCGTGCCTGCCTGTGCGTGTCCGCACGCAGACAGGCAACGCACAGGCAGGCAGTTGTGGTGAATAAAGACTCTAAAAGGTTTCAACGCCCAGAAGGACATTCCCATTATCTCGAATAATATCGCCATGGCCCGGGTAAATAACCGAGGGCGTGGTTGTATCACGTAAATATTTGAACGAGTCCTTTATGATGTCATCATTCCAGTGAAAACGATTCAGACTTCCGCGGCCCCTCTTCGATATATTAATAATCAAATCACCGCATATTAACTCACCCGTTTCTTCGTTAAAAAATGAGACGGAATCCTCGGTATGGCCCGGCGTTTCTATAACCTCCCACCTCTCAAAACCGAGTTTGTATCTCCTGTTGCCATCGCCTCCATAATAACTGATTCTCTCTTTTTTAAATGGGAGTTTAATAAAATTTCGGAAGCCTGGAAGTGGGATCCCGGCAAGACTTTCAAATCCAAGATGTGAAAATCTTCTTACGTAACAGGCGCTGGCAAGAGATGCGGGCACAAGACCGGAAAACCAATGCCTTATAAGAGATATCTTTTTCTTACCGCTTAAGTAATCTGCGACCTTGTAATTGAAAAGGATCTTTGTTGTTGATGAACATTTACCAACGAGATGACCAATTCCTCCAATATGGTCAATGTGGAAATGCGTTGCTGTAATATACTGCAGATCGTTCAGGCTTCTCCCCAGTTTACCGGTGATATATTCTTCAATATCTCTTGCAGCGCCTATACTCCCCACGTCAACGGCCATCAGTGAACTACGCCCCTCAATTATGTATGCCCTTGAAAATCCTGTGTTTGCGATAGGATGAACTTTATATGTATTTTCTGTCTTCATCTATTTGTCATTTCCCCGGAAGCACGGTTACTGTATGAACGCATCAAAGATTCACTCTGTTGATATAATCTTTTAGTGCTATTTGCCAGTACCTCATAGTCCTCTTTGTAACTTCAGTGAATTTTCTGCAACTAAAAACAGAATAACATGGCCGGGGGGCCTTTCTTTGAAGCTTGTCAGATTTTATTGGTCGAACTTCAACGTCTGCCATATTTGCGTATTCCAATATTTTTAGAGTGAATTGATACCAGTTACATGTTCCTCTGTTTGCAAGATGAAAAGTTCCGGTGTGATCACCCTCAATAAGCAGATTTACGGCGGAAGCTAAATCTATAGTATAAGTCGGCGAACCTGTCTGGTCATCTACTACCTCTAGTATTTGTTTATTCTTTGCCTTTTCTAAAATGGTATTCACGAAGTTCTTCCCATTTTTCCCATAAAGCCAGGCAGTCCTTATCAGTATGTAATTATTCGACAATTCCTTAAGGTACAGTTCTCCCTGCAACTTGCTCTGCCCATATGCACTGACAGGATTACATAAATCATCTTCCACATAAGGACTTTCTTTTTCTCCGTCGAATACATAGTCTGTACTGAAGTGCACAATCTTGATGCCTCTATCTCTGCATGACACAGCCACATTCTTCACACCTTCTGCATTGATGGAGAAGCATCTGTCTTTCTCTGATTCGCAACCATCAACATTTGTATAGGCGGCAGCATTAATAACAACATCAGGAGCTGTTTCTCCAATTATACGACGGCAGTCCTTGAGTGAGGAGATATCAAAATCTTTGCTGTTTTTACCCATAACTTCATGAGACAAAATCAGCATGTTAACAATATCACTGCCAAGCATACCTGTGTGTCCCAAAACTAAGATCTTCATCAGTATTTTACTTCTTTCAAAAATAATCCCTGTGGCGGTGCGGTAATTCCCGCTTTTGTTCTATTTTTGCATTTCATTATTTCGAAAAACCCCTCCGGGGTGAGCTTTCCCTTACCTACATCAACCAGAGTACCTGCAATATTCCTGACCATATGGCGCAAGAAACCATTTGCTTCTATAGTAAAGATTATCATGTAATCGTCTTCTACATCAATTTCGGCTTTGATTACGGTACGAACATGATTGAATGCATCATCGTTTGCCCCGCAAAAAGAGGAAAAATCATGGGCCCCGTTGAGTAAAACAGCAGCTTTTTTCATGGCCCTTACGTTAAGTGGCTCATAAACATTCCAGGAGTAATTTCTGTGTAGAACAGCTCTGATACGGTTGTTATATATTCGATAAAGATACACCTTGCTTTTTGCATCGTATCTGGCATGGAACCCTTCGTCCACGTCCGACAGTTCTTTAATGACAATGTCCTTTGGTAGAACACTGTTTACTCCTTGCAAGAGATTTGAAATTCCAATCTGTGATGTTGTTTTGAAGTTTGCTACCTGATTTATGGCATGTACACCCGCATCCGTCCTTCCGGAACCTGTGATTTTTATTTTTTCCCGGGTAATCGTACCTATCGTTTTTTCTAAAACCTGCTGAATCGTAATGCCGTTTGATTGCCATTGCCATCCGTGATAGCATGTGCCATCATACTCAACAACGATCTTGATATTTCTCATGATGCCGGATACCGGTTACTCCTCGCTCGTCTTATTCAAAGCTTCAACGGCAGGAAGTTTTCCCCCTTCCAGAAGTTTAAGAGATGCACCACCACCGGTAGATATATAGGTAATATAATCACTTTCACCAGCTTCGTGAATGGCAACATCCGTGTCACCTCCTCCTGCAATCGTAAGAGCATGCGAATTTGCAACGGCATGTGCCATGGCAAAGGTCCCCCTGCTGAACGCATCAATCTCGAAAACACCCATGGGACCATTCCAGAGAACTGTTCTTGCATCATGTAAAACTTCGGCAAAAAGAGTAATCGTAGCAGGACCAATATCCAGACCCATCCAGTCCGGATTTATTTCCTGTACCGGAACGATTTTTGTTACTGATTTTGGATCCACTTTCTCGGCGATAACGCAATCAACGGGAAGATACAATTTAACCCCTGACTTTTTTGCCATTTCGATACCATTATAAGCCACGTCTATCAGATTTTCTTCAACGATGGAAGTTCCTATTTCATGCCCCATTGCTTTGAGAAATGTGAATGCCATCCCACCACCGATTATGATTTTATCAACTGTTTTCATAAGGTTAATCAGAACCTGCAACTTATCGGACACCTTTGCGCCACCGACAATAGCCACATAAGGTCTCGGGGGATTGTTGAGAGCTTTTTTAAAATAATTCAACTCTTTTTTCATGAGAAAACCGATGCCGCACTCTTTAACATATTTGGTAATGCCGACATTGGAGGCATGAACTCTGTGGGCATTACCAAAAGCATCGTCGATATATACATCCGCGCAACTTCCTAATTTCTTTGCGAAATCATCATTATTCTCTGTCTCTTCTTTATGAAACCGCAGGTTTTCCAACATGATAATGCATCCGGGCTCCATATTATCAATGAGTTTTCTCACATCCCCGCCTATGCAGTCTCTAGCCAGAACGACTCTTTTGCCGAGAAAACGGGACAGCCTTGTTGCCACAGGGTTGAGACTCAGTCTATCGACAACTTTACCATTCGGCCTGCCCAAATGAGAAATAATGATAACCTTTGCATTTTCATCCAGGGCATGGTTAATGGTTGGAAGTGCGGCCCGAATTCTCCTGTCATCAACTATATGAGAATTATCATCCAGAGGAACATTAAAATCAAACCTGCATAGAACCTTTTTTTCTTTAAGATCGATTTGGTCAATATATTTCATACATCCTCCTGTCAGGGCAAGGGTTAAAGGACAAAGGTTCAAGGCTAAAGAATCAGGGATAATTCTCTCCGTGCCTTTAATCCTCGTTGCTTATTGCTCAGTCCTTGCAGCTTTGCCGGCTATCTCGTGAGTTTTATAGCTCTTTCTGCTCGCTTGATGATTGATTCCCTTCCCAAAACGGCAAACACTTTATCAAGTTCCGGTCCGATAAGCCTCCCTGTTACAGCAGCCCTTATAGGCATAAATAATTTACGTCCCTTTAACCCGGTTTTCTCACGGACAGCTTTGATAACCAAATCATAAATACCGTTTCTGTGACTGGTCATATGTATCAATGTATCATAAACCTGTCTAACGACGTCAAGAGCTTCATCTTCCTTCAAAAGAGATATTGCATCATCGCACAATTTGTACTGATCATCAAAAAAAATATCGATATAATGTACTATATCCGATAAATTAGTAAGATTATATCTTACAGCGTCGACAACAGAATACATCCATTCTTTCTTAATAGAGTGGTAATCATATCCTGCATCTGTGATAAAAGGTATTAATTGTTCAGTTAATTCTTTCAAATCACATTTTCTTATATAGATCCCATTTAGCCAGTTCAATTTAGCTTCGTCAAAGATAGCACCACTTTTCCCCGTTCTTTCCAGAGAAAAATCTCTTACGATTTCATCAACCGAACAGACCTCTTTCCCTTCACCGAATGAGCTTCCAAGAAGTGAGAGATAATTCAATAATGCTTCCGGTAGAATACCTTTTCTTCTGAACTCCCTTACAGAGACAGACCCGTGTCTTTTGCTCAATTTCGCCCGGTCCTTTCCCAGGATCAGGGAGTGGTGCGCGAATGATGGGGGTTCGAACTCCAATGTTCGATAGAGAAGTATTTGCAGCGCCGTATTGGAAAGATGATCTTCTCCCCTTATGACATGACTTATCTCCATTAGATGATCATCGACAACAACGGCAAAATTATATGCTGGAATTCCATTGGAGCGCATAATAATGAAATCTCCCATGGAATCACAATCGAATCTCATATTACCACGTATCAGGTCTTTGAACATAACAACGCCTTTTTCGACCTTAAAGCGGTAGGCTGGCTTTCTTCCTTTTTTTTCAAGTTCTTTTCTCTCGCGTGCGGTAAGATTTCTGCATTTCCCCATATATCGGGGCATCTGCTTCATTGAAAGAAGCTTTGCCCTTTCCTTTGCCAATTCTTCTTCAGTGCAGTAACATGGATATACTTTATCTTTGCTAATGAGTTTATCCAGGTATTCTTTGTAGATATCAAGCCGTTCGAACTGATGATACGGACCGTATGCACCAGGTTTTCCCGGTCCTTCATCCCAATCAATA
>DFBI01000192.1 GCA_002367335.1 Syntrophaceae bacterium UBA3084
GGAAATATCCCGTGCCATAATGGAGGGAAAGGGAAAGAAATATAAAAAACAAGATATCTTTGTCTTGCTTGCCTCAATAGACGGAGTTTATGTGCCTTCCATACATGTTAACGGAGAGAGGATCAAAAAGAGGGTCGTAATGGATATAAACAAGTTGTCTCTCCCCCATAAACCTGTCATTCCTCTGATGAAAATCATACATGACAGAATTAGCCTGGAAATAGCAAGGGGTTGTTCCAGGGGATGCCGATTCTGCCAGGCGGGAATGGTTTGGCGACCAATCAGGGAGAGAACTCCGGAGAAACTAATGAAAATGGCCGGGGAAATGCTTTCCTCAACGGGATATGATGAAATTTCCCTTTTGTCACTCAGTTCAGGGGATTATTCTCTCATTGAATATTTCCTGACTCTATTGATGAACGAATATTACGAACAAAGAATTGCCATTGCTCTGCCTTCCATGAGGGTGGAAACCCTTACGGAAAAACTCATTGACCAGATAAAACGGGTGAGAAAAACGAGCTTCACCCTGGCGCCTGAAGCCGGGACGCAACGGCTCAGAAATCTTATAAACAAGGGAAACACAGAAGAGAATCTCCTTAATACCACAAGGCATGTCTTCGATGCCGGATGGAAATCCTTAAAACTCTACTTCATGCTGGGGCTTCCCACCGAAACGAAAGAAGATCTTGAAGGAATTACAGACCTCGCTTACAGGACGCTCAGAGAAGGGGGGAAAAAAAGGCAAGTAACCATAAGCCTCTCCACTTTTGTTCCGAAACCACATACACCGTTTCAATGGCAAAGGCAGATAGGGCTGGATGAAATTCAGGAAAAGCAGGATTTCTTTAAGAAGAATATCCGCCACAGAAACCTCAATCTAAAATGGCACGACGGTAGAATGAGCCTTCTTGAAGGCGTACTATCCAGGGGTAGCAAAAACGTGGGGAATCTGATAGCAAAGGCCTTTACCCTGGGATGCCGGTTTGACGGCTGGAGCGATCAGTTCAGATTTGATCTATGGGAACAGGCAATGCAAGCATCGAACATTAATATTGCCGATTATTTGAAAGAGAAGAGTTTGAGTGAAAATCTGCCGTGGGACAGGATAGACTGCGGCATAAGTAAAGATTTTCTTATAAAAGAATATGAAAAAGCTATCAGGGAAGAACTGACGGAAGACTGTCGATTCGGAACATGCCATAACTGTGGTGTCTGCGATAAAGACCTGAAGGTCATTCTCGCAACAGATCATACAAGCATAAAACCAGCAGAAAACAGGGAGAAATCGAGAATAGATGATCGATATGCCAAAGAAAAAAAATTCCGGATCAAATTTGCCAAGCATGGCGATTCACGCTTGCTATCACATCTGGAAACCTCTTCCGCCATCGTGAGGAGCATAAGAAGAAACGGTCTTACATTTGTATTTTCAGTGGGCTTTCATCCCCACCCGAAGATATCCTTTGCATTTGCGAGCCCGGTGGGAATTGAAAGTTGCTGCGAGTATGCAGATATTCAGATAAAAAGTCCCCCGCAGGATATGGAAAGACTTGTTCAAAACATCAATTCATCATTGCCTTCCGGATTAGAGATTCTCGACATTGAAGAAATTCCGCTGGAGGCCGATTCATTATCCAACATAATATCAGGATATCATTATGAGATTTACCTTCCCGAAAAACTGATAGGTTCAGACCGACTTGATTTCGAGAAGAAAATCAAGAATTTTCTTGACCTGGAAACATTTACCGTCATGAGGAATAAAAAAGGTAAAACCATCGAGAAAAATATACGCCCATTTGTCAGCACTCTTTCCTTTGACCGAACAGATTACAGGATTGATATATCGTCACGTTTCGGTTCAGATGGAGGGGTAAGCCCCTGGGAAATATTAAAAAACGTTATCGGGCTCCCTGACGAAATGGCAAAGAGAGCAAAAATCATGAAAACAGCCCCCATTTTTACAGATAGGAAGTTATAATATGGCCAAAGAAATGATCTTTAACTGTACCGAACACGAAACTAGAATCGCCATCCTGGAAAACCATATCCTTTCAAATCTATATATAGAAAGATTAGACGAAAAATCTACAACTGGAAATATATATGTCGGGAAAGTCGTCCGTGTCCTCCCCGGAATGCAGGCAGCTTTCATTGATATTGGCCTTGATAAGGCTGCATTTCTGCACGTATCGGATGCGTATCATGATTTTACGGACTTTGATTTTCTAATGAATGAAGATGAACTGAGGGATTGGGATACCATCGACCACACGAGAAAACGGCGCCAACAAGAACTCGAATATCGAATAGAAGACACCCTGCAGGAAGGACAGGAAATTATGGTCCAGATATCAAAGGAACCAATGGGAACCAAGGGAGCCAGGATTACAACGCACATATCTCTTCCAGGAAGAAAACTTGTTTTGATGCCTACAGTACAACATGCAGGAATCTCAAGACAAATTACAGATGAAAAGGAAAGGACACGGCTGAAAGATATTCTCGAAGAGCTGCGACCTGAAGGACAAGGTCTCATAGCGAGAACGGTGAGCGAAGGCAAAGGAAAAAGTCAATTAAAAGCAGATATTGAATATCTCTCAAGAGTTTGGAAATCTATTGAGGATAAAAAAGATCGTGTAGGGATTCCGGGGCTTGTACATGAAGACATTAGCATAACCCTGCGGGCGATACGTGATCTGTTCACGGAAAACATAGAAAAAATAGTTATCGATTCAAAGGAGGAATATCAAAGGATTATTGAATTTATGAAAACTTTTCTCCCGAACGTGAAATATCATATAAAACTTTATGATGAGGAGCAACCGATCTTTGATACCTTTGGGATTGAACTGGATATGAAAAGGGCTTTAAACAAAAGAGTCTGGCTAAAATCGGGAGGATATATTATTATTGAAGAAACAGAAGCCCTGTGTTCGATAGATGTTAATACGGGAAAATACGTAGGTAAAAGGAATCTGGAAGAGACCGTCCTAAACACAAATTTAGAGGCATTGAAAGAAATAGCTTACCAGATTCGTCTGAGAAATATTGGGGGAATTATTATTATCGATTTCATAGACATGGAAATCGAGTTAAACAGGGAAAAAGTTTTTAATGCCCTCTCTGACGAAATGGAAAAAGACAAGAACAAGACAAAGATTCAGAAGATATCGGAAATGGGACTTATAGAGATGACCCGCCAGAGGAAAGGGAAAAGCCTCGAAAAAATCATGTGCGAACCGTGCCCGTGCTGTAAAGGCATGGGAGTAGTAAAATCAAAAACAACCGTATGCTACGAGATTTTCAGAGAACTTCGGCGAGAAAGAACAAGCAATTTTGATAAGGCAGTCTGTGTCCTCGTTCATCCGGACGTGGCAACTCTTCTCTTGGAGGATGGGGAAAATACGATAGAAAGACTGGAAAAAGAACTGAACAAAAAAATCCTCATTAAAGTCGACCACAACTTCGACCAGGAAGATTATCAGATCACACCGCTTCAATAACGCAATGAAGATAACATCAGAATATCATAAAATGAAACCTTCGCATATTATGCAAAGGTTTCGTAATTACTCAATGCGGGATTGCGTCTAAGAAATCAATGTTGATCGTTGTTTTTTCTGCCTTTTCCCCACTATAATACCAATTATTAAACCAAAAAAGAGCACCAGGGCTCCTGCCAGAAACCACCTGAGTCCTTGTGAAGATCTCATTATTTTATTTTCTTCTGCCAGTTTTCGAACCTTTTCTTGAGCTGTTTTCAATGCGGAATGAGTTTCATCATATTTTTCCTTTAGTTTCAAATAGTCAGCAGAACCCTGCTTCAACGATGCGTATTCCCCTTGTAATGTGTCGAGTGCCTTGCTAGTGTCTCGCAGCTTGATTATCAGATTTTTTTCCCGATGGAGAGTTTCTTCCAATTTATTTTCCACAAGAGGCATCTTCTCTTTCAGTTTCTTTGTCCCGTTTTCCAACAATCCTAATTGCTTTTCCCAGGGCAAACGAGTCATCAAATACCGGCTCAATACCCAACCTTCTTTCCCGCTCATTTTCCCTTCTAAAATGCGAATCTGACTCCAATCGCCCTCAGAATCCAGGATTTGTACAGATGTCCCGGATTCAGGCATAGCAATAATTTTGTTTCCACTACTGGGCCCGGTACGAAGAGTAATTCTAAAAGAATCCGTCACATAAGTATTGGTAGCCCAACTATCCTGAGCTATTAGACACAACACTATTATAGCTAAAATACAAACCAGTAAATTCAAGTAATCTTTCAATCTCAGTAATACCTCTCTTTAAAAATGATAGGGACTTTAGCGCATTTCTACAGGATAGCTGCTGTCGCATCCGGTTCAGTAAAAACATGCTCCAATATTTTCCCCCGTAACGGTCTCTGTCGGGGATAAACTCAAATTGCTATCATTCTGCAATGTATAAGCAAAATCACTTCACAAATCCTTCTTTCCGAAAATTAGGATGAGGCTATGAAACGCGTCCAAATATGCGTATATTTTACTTAGCGCCAGCTTCTTTATTGTCCCCAAATGGCCATTTGATTCCCTTGGGAAGTTTATCCGAAAGATTTTTAGGCAATTTAAAGAAAGATCCCTTCTCTTTATCAACATTACTGACTTCCTCAAGGCCTTCAGCTTCATCATGAGAAGATTCGCTAAACAGTAACATCATATCCACAACCTTTTTGTAACCGGGCGGAACTTCAAAAAGCCTGGAAGGCTGGCGGCCTGATTTAATCTTCCTCAGTTCAGTAACATGTCCATCTTCACTTTCTGTTCGGATAGGCATAGCCAATCGATTTGATACCCAGATAATGGAACGGCTTTTTCTCTTTATACCCATAAATTGTATGGTGGTTTCAACCTCCTTTTTGCGGCATTTAAAACCATTAACCGTTTCGGTCCCTAAATCTTTCTCTTTCTGCTTAATGGATTCATGCATGGCTTTCTTCCAATCTTCTTCATTCAGAGGTCTTTCAAAGTATTTTTTAGCCTTCGGATTGAGCATCCAGTAAATTTTGAGATCTCTGCGTAAAATGCCAAGCATGTTCCCTTTACCTTCCGGGGAACTCATGTCCATCCGAAGCTTCCTGGGAGTGATGTATATTTTTCCCATATTCGATACCTTTCCACTCGGATCAATGGACACCTGCTCAGCTGAAAAACTCTTAATTTTGCCGCAATATCCACAAGTTGCCAAGCCAAATATAATCGCAAAAATTACAAAGCCTGCAACATACCACCTGTCCCACAGGAAAATACCCTTACTCACTTTA
>DFBI01000063.1 GCA_002367335.1 Syntrophaceae bacterium UBA3084
CTTTTAGGCGGTGGATTTGGGTTTGCAGATTCTACTTGCAAAAAAGCTGCATTAAGAGTTATTAAGAGCGGTTTTCTGTTATTTAAAGGCCTTAAACAAAACATAAAATCAGATATCGATCCCGACTCCCGACTGCAACATCGGAAACTTATGCAAAAATTTTTCAAAAAGATATCCCTGCCCAATCTGAGCGCAAATGAACATATCATAATGATATTCATGGCGATTATCGTCGGAATACTTGGAGGATATGGGGCTGTTCTGTTCAGGTGGATGATATGGTTTTTTCAAAAAGCGTCTTTCGGAAATGGAGGGGACAATCTTCTGTCTAATTTGATGGTTCTGCCCTATTACGCGAGGCTTATTCCTCCCATTATAGGGGGTGCGGTGGTTGGTCTTATCATCTATTTCTTTGCAAGGGAAGCAAAGGGACACGGGGTCCCTGAGGTAATGGAGGCAGTCGCTCTTAAGGGAGGAATCATAAGAAAACGTGTTGTGCTGATAAAATCGCTCGCCTCTGCCATATGCATCGGGACAGGCGGTTCGGCGGGCAGGGAGGGGCCTATTGTACAGATAGGTGCCGCCATAGGATCATCCTTCGGGCAGATTATGAAAGTTTCCGCCGACAGGATGAGAACGCTGGTGGGATGCGGCGCAGCCGCGGGAATAGCGGCAACATTCAATGCCCCCTTAGCCGGTGTCATGTTCGCCATGGAAATTGTCCTGGGTGAATTCGGCATCGCCACATTCAGCCCCATCGTGGTCTCTTCCGTCATGGCAACTGTTATTTCCAGGGCACATCTGGGAGATTATCCAGCCTTCGTTATCCCACACTACACACTGGTAAGCACAATGGAAATACCCCTCTATATGGCGCTGGGAATCATCGCTGGAGTGGTTGGTGTAATCTTCACTTCATCTCTATACAAGATCGAAGATCTCTTTGATTCCATAAAAATCCCCGATTATACGAAAGCGGCGATAGGCGGTCTGCTGATAGGAATCATTGGAATATTCTTTCCGCATGTTTACGGCGTCGGGTACGATGCAATCGGCCTCGCCCTGCTGGAAAACCTTTCCTGGTATATGCTGGTTGCCCTCATCTTTGCCAAGATACTCGCAACCTCTTTTACCATAGGTTCCGGCGGATCCGGGGGCATTTTTGCCCCGTCGCTCTTTATCGGGGCCATGTTGGGCGGAGCCTTCGGGTGTATGGTTCACCTCCTGTTTCCCAACATCACAGCCACATACGGAGCCTACAGTCTGGTCGGCATGGGAGCGCTTGTAGCCGGCGCCACTCACGGCCCGATTACAGCGATACTCATACTGTTTGAAATGACAGGTGATTACAAGATCATACTCCCCCTCATGCTTTCCTGCATTCTGAGCTCTGTCGTAGCATCACAGATTAAACGAGAATCCATCTATACCTTAAAATTGATAAGGAGAGGGGCAGATATCAGGGCGGGAAAGGAAGTCAATATCATGAAATCCCTTCTCGTCAAGAACGCCATGACAAGGGATGTGTCAACGGTATCTGAAAATATGCACCTCAATAAACTGCTCAAGCATACATTTGCAAGCAAGTACTCGAGTTTTCCAGTGGTTGACAACAATGGTCTGCTAAGCGGAATAGTGACCTTTCAGGATTTCAAGGAGATGGTTTTCGAAGAAGGTCTGGAAGACCTCATTGTGGTGAAGGATATCTCCATCCCCAATGTAATAACAATAACAAGAAGTCAAAACCTGGATGAGGCGCTGAAAAAGATAGGCCTGAAGAATATAGAACAGCTTCCGGTGGTTGACGAGAGTAACCCGCGAAAGATAGTGGGCATACTCTCACGAAGGGATATATTCTCGGCATACAACAAGGCGCTTATAAACAGGTCACTTGCAAGAGGAATAGGTGAAAAGGACTCGAAGGGCAGACTGTAGGCTGTTAGTTTTAGGAATTCCGTGGAGGGAATACTAAATTATTGAGAATTTGTGTCAAGAAATCGTGTGACACCTCATCTATTTCTGTCGAATAAAAACAGGTAAGGCGTGTCATACAGGAGTAAAGGGAGTAAACAGGGTCACGGAAATCATGGAACGAATCATGGATGTTCCTGGGCTTGCCTGCAAATACTCTTTATCCGAGGTGCGGAATGTACGTTCTGTTACGGCGTTGAAAATGGTTCAACAAGCTGAAATCATTATTGCTGGGAGGCTGTCCGAGAATAGCTTCGTCGCGAGGGCGAGCGAAAATTTCTCGGGCAAGGCGGTAAGGCCAAAAGCACCGGAAGCGTAGCTGTGCCTACGGTGAGGAGATTTTGGTCTTGCTAACGCAGCACGTGGAATTTGCAGCCGCCCGCAGCAGAAGAGTATTCTCGGACAGCCTCCTAGACACTACTTGGCCTTAAAGCTGAACTTTTGACCACCAATGGCGGCCTCGTACATCAAACCGCCTTTTGTGTGTACGAATACGACCATTCCTTTCCTATAGCTCGTTTTTGCCTGTTTTCCGGTGGCCGGCCCGGCACTCGCACCAGCAGTAGCTCCCTCGGTACCCACTTTTGCCTGGACACCAGCAGTAATAGCGACAACGGATGCGGCGGCATCAAACTCGAAATTACCGCTGGTGAATTCATCGTAAGCGCGCTTGTCCTGAAAAAAAATAATTTCGCTAAATACCTGACCGCCGAGCTGAAATCCTATGGTCGCTTTTACTAAGGTTGTTGTCCCGGTAACCTTACCTCTCCGGTATACCTGCCCTTTGCCGTAGGCCCCCCCGATACCGATGCCACCCTTTCCAATGTTCGGAAAAACCGCATAGCCATAGGCGTTCTCAAAAAAGGTTTGTACTGCTTGGGATTGTTTGAATACTTTAATTGTATTCGAATAGTTCTCGGCTTGCGCCACGTTAACAAAGTTTGATATCAAGATTATCATTGCTGACAGAATAAAAAAACGAAAAGTTTTCATAATCAATTCCCCTTTCCTGATAAGAGTTACGTTCCCTCTCCCACGACACCTTCGAAATCTCTTCCAGCGGCCAGGCATGGTCAAATAAATCGAGTCTGACCCCATTAACTCCTAACCCAGATAAACTGGAAATTCGAAATTCGAAGCACGTTCAACTGAGCTCACGCCGAAGTCTCACGCCGAAGCCATTTTTGCACGAATTTTACAACTAAGAGACTCGGACAGCCTCCTAGAAACTGTCAATCTTTCGTTAATCAATAAAAAAGGGAAGCAGTCGTAACTACTTCCCTTTTTATCAGATTCGCAATGATGACAGTTTCTATTGTATGGGATAACCGGCCTTTACCCAGGCCTTCCAACCACCAGCCATGCTTTTCACATTTTTATATCCCATCTCTCCTAATGTACAAGTGCTGAGACATGAGCGGCCGCCTGACTTGCAATAGCAAATTATGAATGCATCTTTATTAGGGATCTTCTTTGTTGCTTTGAATTCCAAAAGACCACGTGGAATATTTACTGCCTTTGGAAGATGGCCCTTTTTAAACTCTTTGGCAGTCCTGACATCCAGGACAACCTGCACCTTCCCTGAATCTATGGCTGCCTTGGCATTGACAACCGAGATTTCTGTTACCGCTTTCTTGGCTTCCTTTACAAAATCTTTGGCAGTCATACCTGCCATACAGTAAGCTGACAAAGAAAGAGTGAAAAGCAAAGTAAGAAAAACTACCAGGCTTCTTTTGACGAACATCTGTTTACGCATAATGATTTTAACCTCCACAAACTTATATATTGTTTTTTCCGATGGCGAAGATATATAACATATCTCAAAAAAATGCAAATTATATTTGACGATCCCGTAACAAGTTTTGATCTTGCTAACTTACTGTCTTAATTCTTGACTCCATTTTCAAATCTATGGTATTTCGTTTTCCCGTTTCGGGATGACTGATATGATTAAAAAACTCAATAAATTATTTTCCTCCGTAAGGCTCACCATATTTTTATTTTTTTCCCTGGCAGTTACCTCTATACTGGGCACGATAATCCAGCAGGGTCTGCCCATAGAGAGGTACAAAGCTCTTTACAGCCCCGGCGTATTCTCTGTTTTAAAGTTTTTCAATATCTTCGACATGTACCACTCATGGTGGTTTACGACGTTGTTGGTCCTATTATCAATAAATATCATCATCTGCACATCCAGACAAATTCCCCGTATTACGAAACTGATTTTCCCTGCGAAAAAAGAAATTGATGACACAGTTTTTGGATCATCACAAATCAGGAAAACATTCCAGAGTCAGAAAAAGCTGTCAGATCTTGAACAGCAATCAGAAATATTAGTTAAAGCCCTTGTTGGGAATCCCGTAAAGGTAAAGACGACTGGTACGTGTTATTATTTCTTTGCAGAAAAGGGAAAGTACTCAAGGCTGGGGATGATCTTTGTCCATATCAGTATTCTTTTGATACTGGCCGGTGGGTTGATAGGAAATATACTGGGATTTAACGGTCAGATGAATATTGTTGAGGGGAACAGATCTGGTACAGTCATACTGTTTGGAGGAGAAGGAACGGAAAAACTCGGTTTTGACGTTCGTTGTGATGATTTTAGTGTTGAGTTTTATGAAACGGGTATGCCGAAAGAGTATAAAACCGATTTAACGATAATAGATGGTGAGAAAAAAGCTGCATCAGCAACAATTAGAGTGAATCATCCCTTTTTTTATAAGGGATTGAAATTCTGCCAGGCAACATATGGCATTGCAGGCGTAAGCGATTTCAGGGTCATTGCAAAAGACAACAGAACGGGAGACGAAACCGTTTTGAAACTGAACATGATGAAGAAGGTTCCTCTACCTGGCAGCAATTCCTCTTTTGCAATAGCCAGATTTGTAACCGATCACGGGGGTAATGGCCCTGCGGTACTGGGAGTTTTGATTGAACCGGGGAAAGCACACGACATATTCTGGATATTAAAAAATGACCGGACTGTTAGTCAACAGCAGAAGGGTGGGTTTACCTTTATGTTGAAGGACCTTAGCAGACTTTACTATACCGGTATCCAAGTTAGCAAAGATCCGGGAGTTCCTCTTGTCTGGGCCGGTTTCAGTCTTATTATGATTGGTTTCATGTTGAGTCTGTTCTTCGCCCATAAGAGGATATGGTTGAGGATTTCAGGGTCACAGGATAAATACGAAATTTCTATTGCCGCCAGCTTTAGCAAGAACAGGGAAACCTTTGAAGAAAAGCTGGAAGAGTTAACCGGGAACTTACAGTAGAGTAAAATATAATGAACGATACCTTTCTTATCAGTATAGTGACATTTACCTATTTTTTTGCTGCCTTTGCTTTTCTTATTTCTATTATTTTTCATAAGAAATCTGTGGATAAATGGGCATTGATAATTACCGTTGCCGGATTAATGCTCCAAACGACAGCGATAATTATGCGCTGGGTTCATTCGTATAAATTAGGTATAGGACACGCGCCACTCTCAAATTTTTATGAGTCCCTGGTATTTTTTTCATGGTCCATTATTTTCGTTTATTTGATAATAAGAAAACGATATCAGAACAGCCTTGTTGGTATCCTATCTGCTTTTTTCGCCTTTTTAATATTAGCATATGCCTCTCTGTCCGGCAATGTAAACTGCACGATTCAACCTCTTATCCCCGCACTCCAAAGCAACTGGTTGATAAGCCACGTTATCAGTTCTTTTCTTGCCTATGCCTGTTTTGCCATCGCGTTTGGGACGAGCATTCTATATCTGTTTAAGATTAAAGCAAAAGTAAACATTGTGAATCTGCTTCCTGATGCAACTTTTTTAGATGAAGTCACCTACAAAATGATATCGATAGGTTTTGTATTGTTAACACTGGGTATTATTACGGGGGCTGCGTGGGCTGACCGTGCCTGGGGAAGATACTGGGGCTGGGATCCAAAGGAAACATGGTCCCTCATTACGTGGTTTATTTACGGCGCCTTTCTTCATGCCCGTCTTGCAAGGGGATGGAAAGGCATTAAAATGTCTCTTGTTTCAATAATCGGGTTTATCGCCGTTATTTTCACCTATTTAGGGGTCAATTACATTCTCTCCGGCCTTCACAGTTATCTTTGACGGCTTCATGGAAAGTCTAAAAGGCTCCCTCTCCCTTGCATAGGGAAAGTTAGTTTAAGATATGTAACAAATCACTACTGTCCCAACGTTACTCGAACAAATTCAGCTGGCTAAAAAGGACAGGGTCTGGGTTTATGTAATCGTTATTCGTAAGTATTTGTAAAATTGGTTCTTTTTCAAAAAGCGTGACGCTCAAAACCTGTACAATTGTGTAGAGACTTTGGCCCAGTTTCAACTCCTTCTTGATGATAGCTACCGGAACATAGATAGAAATTGCAATCCAGATCTGTGTTTTTATAGCATTCTCCGAGGTGCCGTAAAAGGCCTTGATCCTCAGATGTTGTTTTATTCATTTGAAGAAGAGTTCTACTTGCCACCGGCACCGGTAGAGATCCGCAATGGTTTTTGCCTGTCTGCGTGCTACGCACAGGCAGGCCGGAAACATGAAATTGTTGGTGAGAAAGACCAGCCTTTTGTTGGCATTCACATCGAGATACCGGATTCTCCGTAGTTTTTCCGGATAGTTCTTTTGAGCATAGAAGTTCTGGGGCACGATGGTCTGGTCGCATTGAATCCCTGTTGATTTGTCGATGGTGTGAGAGTACAGTCTCCTGAAGTTGAAGTTGCGCTTGGTCCGTATCACGAAGAAGCCCGAAGTCTGATGAATGGCATAAAGACGAGCGAAGTCGAGATAGCCGCGATCCATGATATAGATGGCACCGGCTTCGATTATGAGATGATCGAGGATATTGACATCGTAAATGCGTCCGTGAGTAATGATAACGACGGCGGGAATACTGCCCCTCAGATCCAGAAGGGTATGCATCTTGACTGCCCCCTTCCTCTTGCGGAATATTGCCCAAGGGAACGTACTGCCGTATTTGACAGGGAAACCTTCGGATGTTGGGGCGGAGGTGTGGGTTTGAGATTTGGGAACCGGTATTTGAACGTTCCCGGCGGCATAGAAGAATTCTACCATTTTTTATCAACGGGAAACAATATACGGGGAATGCGCAGAATGGCTGCTGAAAAAATGTAAGGAGCCAACTGGGCAAGGATCTGTTCACGTTTGCCGTTCCACTGGAAATGTTTAAGGAAATGGAAGATCATGTGGAAGGCAGCTTCCTCCAAAGAAAAACCTGGAATGCCTTGAAGGGGGAATTCCGGGGACATCCATGATAAGTTTTGTCAAGGGGAAAACGGAGATTTCCCTTGACCTTCCGGATTGAAAGATTCCCGGCGGTTATTCTTGTTAATCTGCCTCAACTCGATCTTTTTTCATCCTTTGTGGTCCGCATTAATCGATCACATGCGACCAGACATCCATTTGCTGTACCAAAGGTCAGACAGGTTCGCGTTACACCATACCCTTAATGACCTCTACAGAAGATTGAGTTTGGGTCAACCCCCCGGCCTCGAAACAGCATAATCGTTGCAATGCGTTTATCGCATGCACAGTCCCCAGAACGGCAAGGCCCGGCGGGAAGATCTTCATTTCGGCAGATTTATATATTTATACAGCTTTTGTTTCAGGCTGCCTGCATTTTTTCAGGAAGCTTAAAATCAGCCTCTTTTCTGTCAACAGCCAGCATGTAAGCCACAAGCTTTCTTGCAACGGCAAGCGTTGCCCTGTTTTTGTTTCCCTTCTTCGATTCCCGTTCGTGCACGATGGCCAGTTGCTCGTTCCAGTATGGTGCAAGCTTTGCCGCCTCGATGAGCATGGTTTGCAGGTGCTTGTTCCTCTTCTTGGAGATCGGGCCTCGCTGTTCCTTGCCCGCCGATTCTTTTTGTGCGCTACACAGACCACAGTAACTGACTGCCTTTCGAATGGATGTAAATCGTCCCGGATCGCCGATCTCCAATACCCAGGTCAGAGCCGTTATCTCTCCTACTCCGGGAATGATCATGAGACGATGCACCCGATCATGTATCAATTGATTGGTGCGAAGTTCTACAACAAGTCTCTTTTGAAAAGAACGGAACATCTCATAGCTTGAACGGCTCAACTGAAGAAGCTCCTTAACGGAAGGGGGAATCTCATCGACCCGTTCGAGAAGTTCGTGAAAGTATTTCTTGCCGTGAAGGCGTTTCTTACTGTAGGTGGCCCCAACTTCCATGAGCAGACCCGACATCTTGTTCTGCATCTTTACTGCCGTTCGAACAATGTGGTTGCGATACCGTAATATCCGTCGCAGTTCACGAATCTCTTCTGAGAGCATGTAACATTCAGGAAGGAGATTCACCCGCAGTAGATCGGCTATTTTCTCGGCATCGGCTCGATCATTCTTTTTCTTGGCGGCTGTTATGGCCTTGAGCATCGCAGGATGAGCCACTTTCAGGGCAACGGCGTGAGGCTTGAGAAAGTCATACACCCATCCGGTGAACATAGTCGCCTCCATAGCGCCTATCCAGGGTCCCGGCAGTTCCTTCACCCATGCTTCCAGTGACTGCCTGTCGGCAGCTATCTTTCCCTGGCCAATCAGAGAACCGTCAATGGCTTTTACACAATATGCTATTATCTTCTTGTGAATGTCCAATCCTATGTAGTAGTATCGCTTCATGGTGACCTCTTTGTGGTTTATTTCCGGGCGAGCTCATCTCGACCCGGCAGTTTACATGTAAACATTGTGAACCGCTTGGAGGTTTCCTTCAACCTTTATTACTTATGCATTCAAACAGTATATCTATTTCTCGAAGAAAAGAGGCAACAATATGTTTACTGTTCCCCGAATCCCTCGCAACATACGTCCAAATATACTTTCTGCCAAGTTATTTAACTATTTAAGGTCGTCCCCCTTCTTTCCAAATTCTTACCGGCTCGATTAATATAGAACACCAGCATGGACATGGCAGAACGAAACGGCGGGGCCTTGCGGTGCTTGCTGGTATCGGCCGACTTCTTAAGTGACAGTGCAATCCTTTTTGGATCTCTCCAGGTAAAGACACCTTCTTCCAGATCCAGTGCATAGCTCTCGTGAGTCACTTTCGCTGACCACTTTGTAGACGCTGGAGTTTTTGATCCTTTTGCCATTTTCTATGCTTCCGGATTGATTAATCTTTAAGTTAGCAGAGACAGAGCACACATATGCCCATTCTGACAGTAAGCCCTCGTATAAGAGCTTAGATTGCATGTTTTGCTAAGTTAAGACATGCCTCCAAGTGTAGAGGTGTAGAATATTTTTAGGGGAAAAACGGGGGTCTATGTCTTGCAATACTACATTTTATCAGCATACCATTGAACAACCTATTCAAGATATCGTATTGCAAGACCTGACCCCTCAACTCCTGATATGTTCGATGCCCACCTTCCTGAATTACGCTGCTTTCATCTGGTACAAATATTTTTGAAATTCGATAAATGTATTCTTGATCGATTCAACACCCCCAAGGGTTTCTGCCGCATCAGTTATAGAGTGATACTTCAATTCCAGCAGGCTCGGCAGCTTATCCTGGTCGAGTTCGCTTACGCCGGTTTCAATATATTTGGATAAAACAAAATCCAGGAAGTCTTTTTGCCTGTCACCCAAACCGTCAAAGATTTGAGGCTTGGCATTTACAACCCGCTCTTCTCTGGTGATGGGTTTAATAGCAAACGACACGTATTCCAGAACATCAAACAAATCACTCTTTTCAGCATTGATTAATTTTTGCAGATTGCTTAATTCGTCTTTGCCGTAACCGGCTTCTTCAAGTTTTACCAGAAATGATTTTCGCGTTAGCGGAACAGACCAGATTTTACGAAGCTCATCTTCGTCTTTAAAATATTCCGGTAATTTTCCAAACAAGCCATGCAGGAACTCCTCGGCTGAAATGGGCTTCCCTTCCGCACTCCAAAAAGAAGTGGCGATCATATGTTGAATTTCTCTTTCCTTTCCGTCACGTAACTTTATTTTCAATCTTTTTCTTTCTTCCTTTTCTCCCACTTCATATTCAGTATCAGGAATATCGCCAACCTCATCCTTAGGGGTCTTGTGTTCATAGGTCGATTCATCCGGCTCCAAAGGTTCGCCGTCCCATTCGGGATCGGAAAAATGTTTGCAGGCATCCACAAAATCATAGATCGTGAAATACTCTTTGCCCTCAAACAGGCGCGTCCCACGTCCGACAATCTGCTTGAATTCAATCATCGTATTAATCGGGCGCAGCAGAACAATGTTGCGAATATTTCGGGCATCCACGCCGGTGGATAATTTTTGAGACGTTGTTAAAACCGTGGGAATTGTTTTTTCATTATCCTGGAATTCACGTAAGTGCTGATCACCGAGCGCGCCGTCATTGGCCGTAACCCGTTGGCAATAGTTGGGATCTGAGCTTTCTTTTAGCTGATTCACTAAATCGCGGATAGCCAGAGCGTGGTCCTGCGTGGCGCAAAAGATGATAGTCTTTTCTTTCTGGTTGATTTCGTCCAGCACAATTTCAACGCGCTTTTTCTCACGTGCTTTTATCTCAATAATGCGGTTAAAATCAGTTTCAACATATCGCCGACCTTCCTCCACCTCGCCTTCGATAATCGTATCATCAGGCGTATACACATATTCATCAATGGTTGTCTGAATACGTTTCACTTTAAACGGCGTCAGGAATCCATCATTAATCCCTTCTTTTAAAGAATAGATATAAACCGGTTCGCCGAAATATTTATAAGTATCAATGTTATGCGTGCGTTTGGGCGTGGCGGTTAATCCAAGCTGAACCGCCGGTGAGAAATATTCCATAATTTCACGCCAGTTGCCTTCATCGTTGGCACCGCCGCGATGACACTCGTCGATAACGATAAAATCAAAATAATCCTCCGGGTACTGGCCAAAATAGGGCGAATTATCCGGGCCGCTCATAAAGGTCTGAAAAATGGTAAAAAAGATACTGCCATTGGTAGGCACGCGGCCGTTGTTACGAATCTCAGCGGGATTGATGCGCACCAGCGCGTCTTCCGGGAAAGCGTTGAAAGCGTTAAAAGCCTGGTCTGCTAATATATTGCGGTCGGCAAGAAATAAAATGCGCGGCCGCCTTTTTAATGGATAATTAACAGTTGATAATTGAGAATTGTTTTTTTCATTATCCCTTATCAATTTTCCATTTTCAATTACTGAAAGGTTCCAGCGGGAATAGAACAATTTCCAGGCGATTTGAAAGGCGATGAAGGTTTTACCGGTGCCGGTGGCGAGTGTCAACAGAATGCGTGGTTCGCCATCGGCTATGGCGGACATAGCCTTGTTTACTGCAATTTCCTGATAAAATCGTAGCGGCTTGGTTCCGCCGATATCTTCAAACGGTACGGCATTAAAAGCGTCGAGCCAGTTATTTTTCTCGGCAAAAATCCGCCCCCATAATTCATCGGGCGTCGGGAAACGAGTGACATTCCTCTCTTTACCCGTTTGCATATTCATTTCGTAAATTTCATTGCCGTTACTGGAATAGGCAAAGGAGGTATTTAATTTGCTTGCGTAATTCTTGGCCTGGGCCACTCCTTCGCCAACGAGCAGTTCATCACTTTTGGCCTCCACCACGGCCAGCTTCTGGTTTTTATAAGTGAGCACATAATCGGCAATAAGCGGTTTAGCGCGCCCGCCGCCGGTCTGAATCTTACCGATGGTGATATGATGTTCGCGCAGAACTTTGGTGTCTTCGATAACACCCCAGCCGCTGTCTTTTAATTTGGGGTCGATGAGTTCGGCTCTGGTTTCCGCTTCGTTCACGTCATTAATTGATAATTGAAAATGGACAATTGAGAATTATTCAATCATTCGTTTTCAATTATATTCCTTTTGTTTATTGATTTGAATTTTAAGCCGTACCCAAATTGGGTACGGTTAAAAATTTGTTCTTTCATTGACAATTATCAATTATAAATTCCTTTTCGCCGTTTTAATGATGCTGGTTAACAATTTAAGCATTTCTATTGAATCCGCATTAATACTTGAAAATTGACTTTCTTCAAGATAGCCGGATTTAAAGAGCAATTCTAACCAATACTGCGTCTCATTTGCTTCCTTTAAAGCGATGGCCATTTTATGAATAAAATCCTTTTTGCTTTCTGCCTGTTCAGCTTCCCGTACCAAGGCTCCAACCGCCGTACCGCTTCTCAGCAACTGTTTGCTTAAGACAAACTCTTTTTTTTCCTGCAAATACTTGTAAAGTTTTACGATGCGCAATGCAAAATCAAAGCTCTTTTCTTTTATCACATTCTCCCGTTCCATTATCCATTGTCCATTATCAACTATTAATTACCCATTATCAACATCCAGAAGATTCTTTTTCGAAATAACGCTTCTACCCAGTTCTTTTTCTGTTTCTTTCCTGGCGGTTCCGGCAACCTTACCACCGCGCCTGGCAACCTTTTTGCTTTGAGGAAACGTATCCGGTTTCTCTTTTTTAGAAATCTCTGTGGTAACGCGCTCGCCTAACATTGTAAAAATCAGTTCCAAATCATCCATGTGGTCACGTAAATTGGCTTTTGATTTTTCAGGCAGATTCTTATACTGCTTATAGTCACCCGGTGTCATTCCAAATGTGGCTTTGGAAATCTCGGCAGTTAAAATGGCAAAGTCTTTTTGCTCTTCAATTCCGCGCTCTTTCCATTCATCGGTCAGATTCTGCCGTATGGCGATGCCCCTTAATCTTTTGTCAATCCAGTCTTGGGGATAGCCCTTTTTCTCATAAATTTCTTTCATCCGCTGCTGGGCAAGTTCGGGATTTTCTATCTCGTCAAGCCGGTCCTGACCAACCTGCGCCAACCAGCGTTTAAAAGGTTCGGCTTTTTTGCTGGGGATTGATTGAATCAGACGAAAAACATCTTTGGTGTTTCCTGCTAATGTTTTTCTCTTTTTACCTGTTTTTGCAGGCATCGCTACCTGGGGACAATTTGTCCCTACGTAGAATCCAAGCTCTTCATCCCTTTTACGAATCTTTTTCAGATAGTCTGTAGGGTTGGGACTATCGGTTAATACGCCAACGATATCAACCAGTGAATAAAACCATTCGTCATTATGCCAGGATCTACGAATCTCTTTGCCTTGGAAAACGACAAGTTTGTTTTTCTTATCTTCCATTATAATTCCCCGTCAAACGCTTTTTGCAGGATTGATTTTTTGAGTTCTTCTAAATCAGACAGCTTTTGTTGATATATGGCTTCGAGTTTATTTGTTTTATCAGATAAAATTTTTGGTAACGTTCAAAAG
>DFBI01000095.1:0-2655 GCA_002367335.1 Syntrophaceae bacterium UBA3084
CGACTTTTTACGAGACTGTCATAGTTGACGGTGTTGTAGAAAGTCGGAAAATATCTCCATGAATGATGTGGCAAAGGAATTCAATATTTCGTTTCAGACGGCTTCCACCCTGGTATCCCAGTTCGAAAAGGCCGGAATACTGGAAGAGATAACGGGAAGAAAACGAGACAAGCGATACGTGTATGCGGAGTATCTGAAAATCCTGTCAGAGGGAACACAGGTATGAAAAAATATGAAAGGGTATCCGGGGGATAGGTATACATATTAAGACCTTTTTTCCGGAAAATAGATATGCTGCCCCCGGAATTTCGGAATTTGCCTCTGCAGGGGGTAGGGACGACTTTAGTCGCCCGGCAGTCTTCGGTGAGCCTTCGGCGTGAGCTCAGTTGAACCGTAAAGGGAGGTTAAAACCTCCCCTACACATACAGTAAAAACACAGATTGGTGTTTGATACCTGAGTAGCTGCGTTGCAAGTTACTTTCCATTATAATGCCGACGTGCCTGCCTGTGCGTGCCCGCACGCAGACAGGTCGGCATAGCGGAGCTCTTTTTCTTTTTACGAATTCATCAACAGATGATAATATCAGTGTAGTGCAAAAAGAATGAGGATATAATGTTATGATCAGCAGATGGCGGAAAATAGCAGGCATTTGTAGTTTAACCCTAACACTACTGTTCGCCGGGTGTGCCGGCATACCGCTGTTTGTAAAAGAAAAACCACTCGTCAGCCCTGATGAAATTCCAAAGGGAATCCAACCGCTATACAGCAGAGCCGAGAGGGCTTTTCAAAAAAAACAGATGGATGAGGCCCTCGATCTTTATGGTCAAATAATTAAGCAGGCTCCTGTGGGAGCAGTAGCAATATTTTCACATGTAAGGAGAGGCGACATATTTGTATTCAAAGGTGATTACAGCAAGGCCGTCCAAGAATTGGATAATATTCCAAAAAGATTTAATGGTGACCCTCTGTACAATGAAGCTCAATATTACCTTGCAGTTTCCTATTACAAATTAGGGAAATACGATCTTTCAGAAAAAATTGGAGAAAAACTGTTATGGGAGAAATTAACATCCCAACGCGAGGCTGAGATACAATCAATTATAGGAGACAGTCTTCTGGTAAAAGATAATGCCTTCGATGCCCTGTTGAGATATATGAAGGCACTGAAAAAGAAACCGGACAAAGTGCTTGCAGGGTACTTAAAAACTAAAGTTGAAAACATTATCGGCACGCTTTTATCTATCGAACAGCTTGAAACAGTAAGTGATAAATATAGATTCGGTTATCCTTCGGGATATATACTTTATGCCCTTGCAAAATCCTACTACGAAACGAATGATATAACAAAGTCAAAAGAGGTCCTGAAAAAATTCCTCAGACGTCATGAAGACAACCCTTATTTTGACGAAGGTATGGAGCTTGATCAACGGTTCACTGAAATGGAAGCGGTAGATCGATATGCTGTCGGGTGCATACTTCCCCTAACCGGAAGATTTGCCAGTTATGGAAACATGGCATTGGATGCCATTATTTTAGCCAGCGGCGTGTTTGATCCTGAAGAAGGTAATCCCATAAAACTGATTATTGAAGATTCGGGAAGCGATCCTGATACCGCCAGGGCAGCCGTTGATAAATTAGTGACTGAAGACAAAGTCATAGGAATTATCGGACCCATGGGGAGCTCTACCGCACTTGAGGCTGCAAAAGCAGCGCAGAAATCAGGTGTTCCTATTCTTACCCTTACCCAGAAAGACGGGATAGCAGAAATCGGTAACTATGTTTTCCGAGATTTTCTTACCGCAGCCATGCAGGTAAAAACATTGGTCAAATATTCCGTTCAGAATCTCGGAATGAAAAGCTTTGCCATTCTATATCCGGAAGATAATTATGGTATTGAAATGATGAATCTTTTCTGGAGCGAGGTGCTACATTATGGTGGGCAGATACGGGGAGTGGAATCTTATAACAATAAGAAAACTGATTTTGGAAAAGAAATTAAATCATTAACAGGTCTCAATTTTCAGGAGGAGAAAACAGAAGAAAATGAAGCAAAACCTGTTATTGACTTTGACGCACTTTTCATACCCGATTCCCATACAAGAGTGTCTATGATCGCACCGCAACTGGCCTTTTATGACGTAGTGGGCATTCAACTACTTGGGACAAATGCATGGAATTCGCCAAAGCTTTTTAAAATGGATAGTGAATACATTGAGGGGGCCATCTTTGTTGACGGTTTTTTTCAGAATAGCTGTTATCCCGCTGTTCGAGATTTCATTGATAGTTTTTATGTCGCCTATGGCAGAGAGCCGACCGATATGGATGCGCTGGCGTATGATGCCGCAAGCATAGTGGTCAGTATCCTGCGCGGTAATGATATCGAGATAAGGGATGACCTCAAAGACAAGATGTTACAACTTAAGGACTACCCGGGAATAACCGGAAAAACCTCTTTTCTGGAAAGTGGAGACGTCCGGAAGTTTTTATATGTTCTTATGGTAAGGGATAATGAGATTATCCAGATCAATTGATAAACTTTTTATTAAAGCGGCAAAGCCGCAAAGGTTAAAGGTCCAAGGTAAAAGGCTCAAGGTTTTTTCTTGAGCCTTATATCTTGTTTTTCACCGCCTGATACCAACATCTGCGCGAAAAAC
>DFBI01000095.1:2686-10866 GCA_002367335.1 Syntrophaceae bacterium UBA3084
ACTCTCGCACGTCCACTGATGGTAAGGCATGTCCAAAAGAACGGGAAATTTTTCGGGTATGCTGTTGCCGGTACACCGGCGGATTGCGTAAAAATTGGCATTAAGGAGTTGGCCGACAAACCTGTCGATCTGGTTGTATCCGGGATCAATCTTGGCCCAAACGTGGGAATAGATGTGATCTATTCGGGAACAGTATCAGCGGCAACAGAAGCGTCCATCTTGGGTGTGCCATCTCTGGCAATTTCATTAAATTCAAGAAGCGATAACGCAGATTTTTCCTTTGCTGCAGAATTTGCCAGACAAATGGCATTATTGTTATTAGAAAACAGCTCAACACCGAAAGGATTTCCTTTAAATGTTAATATCCCCGTCATACCGGAAGACCGTATAAAAGGTATTGCTGTTGTGAGACAGGGGGGAGCACACATGATAGAAACCTTCGAAAAAAGAGTGGACCCGAGAAAAAACGTGTATTACTGGCTGGTGGGAGAAACGCCGGCAACAGACATGGAAACCCCGGGCGATTCTGACATATCTGCCCTGAAGAAAGGAATGATAACGATTACACCCATTCGCTACGATCTCACAAAATACGATGTAATGGCAAAGTTGAGTGAAAAAGTAAAGGATCTTTATAAGCCCTCAACCAGCTCCAGGGCGGAAAGCCAAAAAACAAAAACTAATCACGAGAGTCCGAAAATTACGAAAACACGAAAAAACTAAAGCATTCGGACAGGGAGGGATAATCCCCTAATCCTGTAATTCCTCTAATCCGGGAATTTGAGCTCTGAACTCTTTTGCCTTGAACCTTTGCGGTTTTGCCGCTTAGACATTATGTGCCTTGTTTTCCTCCACCCCCGTGGGAATAAGGCACATAAAGCGGAATATACCCTCTCCTTTATTAATCAAAGAGTGTTTCTCGTCGGGGGGAATAAAAATCGTATCTCCCTCTCTGACCATTTTATCACCAGTATTACCTTTAACTGCAGCTACTCCCTTTAAGATAAAAACCTCGTGTTCCCATGGATGGATATGAAATGGGCTGGAAGCTCCAGGTTCGAGTTCGAATATTCTCATAATGAAGTTCGGTGCGCCTTCTTTATCACCGATAACCACTCTCTTTTTCACACCTTCCATTAACTCAACTGCTTCTACATCTTCATAATTACGTATAATCATCGCAATACTCCTTATAAATGTTGAATTTGTTGTTTTCTGCTTATCCTGCAACCAATCCCCTTCAGATTGGGTGTGGCAAACTCTTCGCCGATTTTTTCCACAGAGGTAAGCATATTAAGGTTCGATTTTTCCCATCCATACTGAGATTCCGGCGATTCCTCAGGAAACCACCACCCATGAGATGCATTGATAATCCCGGGATGAACAGTATCGGTCAGGTTGGCAATTTGTGTTATCTTGCCATTCCTGGTTTCAATAATAACCTCATCGCCCTCATTAATACCACACTTCCCGGCCGTTTCAGGATGAATTTCAACTTTCGGGTGCGGTCTCATTTTTCTCAACTTTTCGACCCATCTGTAGGATGAATGGAGATAATAACGACTCTTCGAACTGCTTAGTATGAGTGGATATTCCTGATCATCATCTTCCGGGAGACCGCTGAATTCAGGTAAAGGCTTTAATCTGAATTTTTCAGCCGTACTCAACTTTAATTCTACCTTGCCTGTAGGAGTTCGGAATCCTTTTTCTTCGTAAAGCTTGAATCTATCAGGACCTTTCAGATAACCCTTTTCGACAAACTGGCTGTATGTGAGACCGGCCGGCCTGACAATATCTTCCAGGAATTCTTCGTAATCATCCTTCCAGAGCTCCGAAGGGCTGATGAGCTTGCCCAGTTCATTTATAATTTTTATGTCAGGCCAGCATTCTTCCGGCGGGTTGACCACCTTGGGCCGGGCCAGGATAAAACCATGGCCAATACCGTAATGACCGATATCGTTAACTTCGAACTGGCTTGCAACGGGAAGGACAATATCCGCCATGGCTGCCGTAGGTGTCATGAATAAATCGGCGACTGCCATGAAATCAAGATTCATGAAAGCCTCGTATGTCTGGCGGCTGTCGGCATAAGACAACATAGGATTTGCACACATGGCATAGAATCCTTTCATTGGATAAGGGACACCTTTAAGGACAGCTTTTTTAAAGAATGTCGGAGCGATAGTCATCAGTCTGGGAATAACACGATAATATGTGCTGATCATTTCCTTTCTTTTGTCAGGAATAAGATCAGCCCGGACAAATGCTCCCAATCCCATGATCTTCGGGTCACGGGCTGCAAGATTGCCTCCTGCAATATCAAGATTACCCGTTATTGCCATTAAACAAATTAGAGCCCTTGTTATATCAAAAGTATGGATATTGTGCTCAATCGGATTGCCCCACTGTATGACAGCCGGTTTTGATGTTGCATAAAGTCTTGCTGTCTCCCTGATTAGATCAGCAGGAACCCAGGTTATCCCGGAAACTTTTTCAGGGGTGTATTGCTTGACATGTTCTGCCAGATCCCCAAAACCATAAGTCCACTTTTCGACAAAATCTTTGTCATACAATGATTCTCCGATAATGACGTTCAAAAATCCCAGGGCAAGTGCGTGATCCGATCCCGGTCTTAATTGAAGCCATTTCTTTGACTTACTGACCATATCGATCTTTCTCGGATCGATAACAACCAGTTTCGTCCCCTTTTCCAGCTGTTCCTGGAGCAGGCTGCATATTTCCCCCTCCTCATTTGTAGAAGTTATATTGCTTGCCCACAGGATGACCAGCTTGCTCTGGTGATGAAGGTCTGCCACGGGGTAAAACCCGCAGGTATGAATACCGGTTATCTCACGAGGGGCGTGACATACATCCTGAGATGCGATAACATTAGGAGAACCGAAAAGATTGGCAAGACGAATCAGGACAAAGTGTTCCAGACCTTTGGGCATACCGACACCAAAAGCAACTCCCTTTGGTCCGTATTTTTCTTTTATCTTATTCAGGTTTTCAGCCGTGTATTGAAGAGCCTCTTCCCAGGAAATCCTCTCCCATTTTCCGTCACCTCGTTTTCCCACTCTTTTTAGAGGATATTTGAGACGATCGGGATGGGTAAGTCGATCAGGTGACGCGACTCCCTTGGGACATATATATCCCTTATTTAAAAAGCCGTCAGGATCTCCCTTGATTTTTACAATTTTATTATCCTTCACACCAACTAATAAACCACATCCACCATGGTCCATTCGCGCACAGTGTGTTTTCACCCAGCGTATATCATCTCCCATTTCAAATAGTCTCCTTATTTTAATTGAACAATTCCGATATAACTCAGCAGAATCATTGATCATCTTATTTCGCGTCAGTCCCTCGCCTCGACGGAAGTTTTCTTAACTTTAATGAGCTCTTTACAAGATTGATAATCTTGTCAACCTCTAAATAGCTGGTATTTATAACCAGATCATAATTAACAGAATCATCAATATCAGCACCGAAATACTTTTTTATGAAGGTCTTCCGATCCGATTCATCTTTAATAATTTGTTGTTTAGCTTTCTCTGTAGAAATATTGAGTTCCTTTGCCAAATTCTGTACTCTGACAGCCATTGGCGCTACAAACCGCACTCTCAATGTTTCTTCAGGCGGAAGGACCATATTAGCACCTCTCCCTAAAATGACTGCACCGCCATGTTTCCCTATGGTACCGACAACGCTTGTAAGATGATACACATATTCATCTGACGAGAACCAACGGCTTGTTTTCAGGAACTGTATCCAGTTGTTAAGTACGCTGCGTTCCTTTTCATCAAGTGATGAAACAACTTTTTCACTCATACTCGCACTTTGGGCTACACTTTGTATAATCTCACGGTCAAACAGATCAACCTTTAGTTCTTCTGCAATCCGTTTGGCCAAAACATGGCCTTCACAACCAGGTTGTCTTGAAATCGTAATAACGGGTCCGGGTGGTTCCTGTTTTTTCCCTCTCTTATCAGTCGTTTTATGCCACCTGCGAGCCTGCTCATCAATTATGCGTTCTAAAGTCATTATGCCTCCCGTTTTCTTATTGAAACCTTTTATTTTCAAGTGGGCTCAGATCGAGCAAATCTCTCCCTGAGAACAATCATGCGAATTATCTAATGGCAAATCATTTATTTAATTTTCAAGGCTTTGTCAAGACTAAAAAACAAAAGATCTACTGGAAAGTAACCTGTATATCAAGTGAAAAAAGCAATTTTGATAAAATTGTGTTTTGATAACGAAATGACTTCACTTCCGGTATTTATCGAGGAATAAATGCCACAGGGTGAGCAGTCGAACAGCAACCATGGCCACTAACAGGCGCGGTATCCAGAGCCAGAATGGACTGATACCGAGAGGCAGAAAGAGAGAAGGATCTTCAATCATAGCATGGTTGATGCCTATGGAAAGGTGCAACTCCTCCAGTTCTTCTTTGGTCAGTTCTCCGTTTTTTGCTTCTTCGACAATGACGGCCCCTCCATAAGCCAAACCGAAAATGACAGCCGTCACCCATAGAACACCAACTCTGTGACTCAACCCCATGGCTTTTAAAAGAGGTGAAAGAAACCGGACTATATGGTCGACCCAGCCAAAGGATTTCATTATTTCCAACATTGTTAAAATAAACATTATAATGAAAAAGATTTTAATGATCAGATTTATTGTAATTATAGCCCAATCTTTCAGCATTGTTGAAAAAGGCTGAGAAGTAGGGGGAGATGGTCCGTCTATTGACATTTGAGCTGTGGAGCCCACATCGAGAAGTTGTGCTACGATCATTATGGTAATGGTGGCGACAACAAGACGGAAAAGAGTGGCTTTCAAGGGATGAATGCCTGATTTTCCCTGTATTATGCCCTCCTGTATGAGGTTATGGGCGATGAGGAGAAAAATGGCTATCAGGGTCATTTGTTCTACAGAAAGGGAAAGAACAGCCATAGATGCAACACCACCGTAAATTCCAGTGAGCATTCCGATAATGAGCGGCAACGCCGCCATAGCCGGCAGTCCGAAAATATCCATAACAGGTTGAATAAGAAAGCTAACCTTTTGAACCAAACCACTCCACGCCAGGAGAGCCGTTAAAAAAGAAATGGGGAGAATGATTTTCATCATCCAGATATATCCACGCCATCCCTTATTTACACCTGTCACAATGGCTGTTTTTAATTGATTGCTTTTAATGGTGTTTTTCATGGAAGGGTGTATATCAAACCAAAGGGGGGAATGGCAATGGGAAAGAGAAAATACGGTATCACCATTTCACAAGGAAAATTACAATGAGAGACGTTAGCAGTATGGTATGTTCACTGCTGACCACCAGATCAGCCAAATGACTCCGGCAGATTTAGCATTGCACTTAAAGTGATTAGAGTAATCCGTGTAATCTGCGAAATCTATGGATTAAAATACGTTAAATATGTCTGTCGTTTTGATTAAAGCGATTACGATGCTTTGCCGGAATTGGCGGTAGGTTACAAGCTCTTTGCTCGAAGCTTCAATCTTTTTTTACGTCGCCGTCTTCTTCGATCTATCTCTTTTTTCCGTTCCTGTTTTTTATGTTTTGCCATGGACACCTCACTTTTTATCGTTGTGATGTACACCTTCTCTATGGATGACAACTTATACACCATTGCAGGGAATTATCAAAGAGATATGTGAATTTTTAAAAAATTATGTTTAGGATGTGAAATGCGGGGTTGTAAAAAATTATAATATCCCGTAATAAAAATGAAACCTTTGCATAATATGCAAAGACCTCAGAATATCTTTCGTTTCTGTATACTTGTGTCACGGGGGTTTCTCAAATGTATGATTTGCTTATTGTGGGAGGCGGACCTTCCGGATCATCCGCAGGCAGGCTGGCCGGACAAAAAGGGTTAAAGACACTTTTAATCGAAAAAGAAACATTCCCACGGTATAAACCCTGTGGGGGAGCGCTCTCGGAACAGGCATTATCCTGTCTTGACTTCCCACTTCCTGAATCTGTTCGAGAAAGGGAGATATTTGGGGTAAGAATACATTTTAAGGAATCTGTAATAGAGGGTTACAAAAGTTATCGAATAGCAACTATGGTAACGAGGAGTACCCTGGATAACTATCTCCTCGAAAAAGTGAAGGAAGCGGGAACAGAAGTAAAGACAGGAGAAAAAGTTCTTGATTACAGGGAAAAGGGCTCCTTTGTGGAGATTTACACTAACGAACAGATTTACAGGGCAAAGTTCGTCATTATCGGAGAAGGCTCACAGGGAAAACTAAAAAGTAAGACAAGAAAGATAGACGCAAAAAGTGAATACGGTATCTGTATTGTAACAGAAGTGGAAGAAGAGAATGAAAAGATTGACAGGTACATATCCAGGGCCATGGAGATTCATTTTGATGTAATGGAGATGGGCTATGGGTGGATATTCCCCCACGAAAAATATTATTCAGTCGGAATTGGTGCATTTGCGAACAAATTGTCCGACCCAAAAAGAGTAATGAGAGAATTTTTGAAGAAAAACGGTTTCAATGGCAACTACCGGTTAAGGGGACATACCATTCCTGCAGGTGGGATAAAGCGGAACGTTATTGGTTCACGGGTTGTCCTGATTGGTGACGCTGCAGGATTTGTGGATCCATTCGCCGGAGAAGGGATAGCCTATGCCATCAGGTCGGGGCAGATTGCGGTAGAGGTAATCGCTGAAATCGTCCATCAAAATAAGGAATTGAAAGAATTGAGAGATTATGAAATCATCTGTCGACGTGAATTTGTAAATAATTTCAAATATGCCTTGATATCGGTGAAAATGATGCATCGTTTCCCCGATTTTTTCTTTAAACTCCTGACCGGTAACCATGAAGTGTTTGAGAAATTCACTGAAATTCCTGCCTTGAAAAAACAATATCGCAGCTACCTCGAATGGTTGCTTCCGAGATTGCCTAAATACCTACTCTCCACGATGACTTCTCGTCATTAAACTTGCAAAGAATTTTTATGGCCACCCGGCAGTTTTTCATATGTCAACTATAAATATAATCCAAGTTGACAATAAAAAAAGGGGGTGGTAATAAGACCAGGTCTTAAGGAAAGACCTTAACTTTTGGCGGGTTTCGGCAGACCCCGGAAGTTCAGAGGACAAATCATGTCGACAAAAGATCAGCTTTTATCTCATCTCAAAGAAAAAAAGGGTGCCTGGGTTTCCGGTGAATTATTAAGCAACAAAATGATGATCAGCCGGTCGGCCGTATGGAAACATATTCGCAAACTAAGGGAAGAGGGTTACCTTATCGAATCCTCTCCGAAAAAAGGTTATTTGTTTCGAAAGTCATCCGATTTGCTTTTGGCGGAAGAAATCCGTGAGGGACTGGACACAAAACTTTTTGGCAGGGAGAACATAGTTTATCTCAAAGAAACAGACTCTACTAATCTCAGGGCACGCGATTTGGCAGCCAGAGGTGCTCCTGAAGGAACAATCGTCATATCGGAAAAACAATTGTCGGGAAAGGGAAGACGGGGAAGAAGCTGGTTCTCACCTTCAGGAAAAGGAATTTATGCATCCTTTATATTAAGACCAGCCATACCGCCAAGTGAAGCACCCAGGATCGTGCTAACGACATCTGTCGCAGTAGCTGAAGCCCTTCTTGCGCAGATACAATTAAAAACTACAATTAAATGGCCGAACGATATTCTTGTTAACAGGAAAAAAATAGCGGGTATCCTCATCGAGATCGGCACAGAAATGGATGTAGTCAATTATATTGTTGTGGGTCTCGGGCTCAATGTGAACATCCCTTATGAATGTTTTCCTGATGAGATCAGGGAAGAGGCTACATCCGTCCTAATTGAAACAGGGAAAATAATTCCACGAATAGATTTGATTCATGGTTACTTAAAGTGGTTTGAAAAATATTATAATATGTTTAACGAGGGACGGTTTGAAGAAATTGTAAGCCGGTGGAAGAAATTTTCAGATATTATCGGGCGTCGGGTCATGGTCGATCTGTCCGGCAAAACGTACGTCGGAGAAGTTTCCCACATAGATCAAGACGGTGTATTGGTAATCAAAGACTCAAGCGGGGAAACTCACAGGATATTCTCTGGAGATGTAACGCTTATCCATGATTCTGTTGATTAATGGTCTTTTCGCCCAATCTTTGCGTTATGCTCAAAAAATAAT
>DFBI01000095.1:10873-17513 GCA_002367335.1 Syntrophaceae bacterium UBA3084
TTGATCTTGAACGAAAATCCTCATGAATCAACAGAATCATTCATGAGTAGAAAAAAGGAGGATTTTCACTAAATGAACATTGCTATTGTGGGAATATTTTTTGCGGGAATGATTTTTATCGGCATTCTCAGTATGAAAAAGATCAAGACAACATCAAGCTACTTCGTGGCGGATCGAGACGGCAGCACCGTGGCTATAACAGGTTCTCTCCTGGCCACGATAATTGGCGGTTCAAGCACTATCGGTATTGCCGGTTTGGGATATTCGAAAGGTATTGTTGGCGCATGGTGGATGCTCGTAGGAGCAATCGGTTTGTTGATTCTCTCTTTCTGGCTTGCCAAAAAGGTAAGAAATTATGCTGTCTTCACACTACCCGAGATCTTGGAAAGGCAGTATGGGGGGCATACGATAAAAATAATAGCCTCCATCGTGATTGCAACTGCATGGCTCGGGATTATTGCTGGTCAAATTATTGCGGCAGGAAAGATTTTATCCGTTCTGTGGCCGGGACAATTAGATCTGTTAATGATTACGGCAACCTCAGTTTTCATTCTTTACACCGTCCTTGGGGGTCAATATTCCATACTGAAGACCGATCTTGTCCAGTCCATTATCATTATTGCGGGATTGTTCATATGCCTGATTCTCAGTATATCCGCAGCCGGAGGGCTTACAGCAATGGCTGCGAAACTTCCCGAATCTTTTTTTTCATTTCCCGTTTCTGACGCCTTTGGCTGGACTGATCTCCTGACATTTCTTCTGTTTGTAGGTGCGGCCTATCTTGTAGGCCCCGATATCTATTCCAGGATATTCTGCGCCAAAGGCCCCGGGATTGCCAGAAAATCCACCATGCTGGCGGCGGCGGCAATGATTCCTATAGCCTTTTGCATTGCTTTAATAGGAATTACAGCACGTGTTATCCTGCCTGGAATACCCGCGGAAAGTGCATTCCCTGCCCTCGTTATGAATGTAATTCCCGTCGGACTTAACGGATTGGTAATAGCGGCTCTTCTGGCAGCAGTAATGTCCTCGGCAGATACATGCCTTTTGACGACAAGTACCATTATCGCGGCGGATATCATCAATCCCGTTTTTAAATCAACTATCAATGAAAAAACTCTTCTTATGATAACGAGAATCGGAGTAATTATAATAGGAATTATTTCACTTCTGATTGCCTTAAAATTAAAAGGCATCATTGCTTCGCTGCTTTTAGGATATACGGTGTACACGAGCGGTCTGGTGATTCCGGTTCTTCTTGGATTTTACGCAAAGAGCTTGAAATTGAATGCCGTCGGTGTTATAGCAGCCATCGCAGGGGGTGGCGGAATGGGCCTGTTTTTAAAGTTATCAGGACACAACAATCTTGCACTCCTTACTCTTCCTGTTTCCGCTTTTCTACTTTTTGCGGGAAGTTATTCCGCACACTTTCTGAAAGGGAAAGAGTCTGCCGGCTGAGCTGCCGGGGAAATTATGCGAGCACAGACTTTTCCAAAATAACATGAGGAAAAATTTTACATTATGAACTGCGATTGGGTTTGGGTTGACAATCAGAAAAAACTGGCAAGCGCCAGAAGTGATATCCAAAATTCTCCTATTATTGGTGTCGACACGGAGTATGATTCCTTCAGATATTTTAGAGAGAAACTCTGTCTCATTCAAATAGTCGGTGGATCGAAAACATACCTTTTTGATCCGTTTGAAAACCTCGACATTTCTTTTTTAGGAAATGTTTTCCCCGACTCTGAAACTCTGAAGGTTATACATGCCGGAGACAATGACATACGAATTTTAAACAGAGATTACGGTTTCTTGTTTAAGAATGTCTTCGACACGCACAGGGCAGCTTCAGTTCTGGGCTGTAATCATCTTTCTCTTTCGAATGTTGTTAACAACTATTTGGGAGTGACATTCAATAAATCAAAAAAGATGCAGCGATCACAATGGGAAAAAAGACCCCTCACAGATGAACAGTTGCATTATGCGGTCCAGGACACCAGTTACCTGTTGGATCTATACCGCACGCTTAAAGATATGTTAAAAATAAATGGACTGGAAGAAAAGGCATATGAAGTTTTCGCTATAGTTGAGGCTGCAAGATGGAGTGCTAAAACCCTTGATCCCAATGGATACATGAAAATCAAGGAATGCCAGGACTTGAGCGAACATCAAAAAAAACGTTTAAAAGCTCTCTATCGTTGGCGTTTCGAAAAAGCAAGAGAGACTAATAAGGCTCGTTTTATGATTCTGTCTGACCAGAACTTGATCGATCTCTCAAAAGAAAAAATCGATTCAATATCCTCACTCAACGAAACAAGGGTACTTTCTCCTCGAAAAGTAAGGGATTTTGGCTGGGAAATCATTAAAACTTTACATAATGTAACTCAGTAATATTATTGTTCCATAAAGCACTTTTTAAATCTTTTGTTCTTTCTTTTTGGGGGTTTTCACCGTGACCCAGATAACATTCTGCCCCCCAGGCTCTCTGAGGGGCAGTATTCATGGACAGACACCTCTCCTTTACTCCAAGATCAACAATACTTGATCTTCTTTCACATCTTCCTCTTTTTTTACCTTGATTTCTTTTACAATTCCTGGTGAGTCGGCATAAATGGGATTTTCCATCTTCATTGCTTCTATATTTAAAAGCTCATCATCTTCATTTACCTGGTCACCAATCTGAACGTAAATTTCAAGAATTTTCCCTGATATTGGAGACTGCACTTCTACACCCACTTTATTTACCTCCCCTAAATTTATCTTTGTGAAAACATTAAAATAAAACTACGAAAAGTGTAGCATAATTATTATTTTACTTCAAAAGCATACTTAGAAATAATCCCGCCGCTGTAGCCGTTCCAATTGTACCCGCCACATTCGGTCCCATCGCATGCATAAGAATAAAATTTCTCCTGTCTTCTTCTCTTGCTACCACCTGGGCCACACGTGCGGCCATGGGTACGGCCGACACGCCGGCTGCGCCGATCAGGGGATTTATCTTATCCTTTAAAAACAGGTTCATAAACTTGGCTAAAAGAAGACCTGAAGCCGTACTGAAGGAAAAGGCAGCCAATCCAAGAAAAAAGATATAGAGAGAGCCCGGTTTCAAAAAGACCTGTGCGGGCATGGTAGCACCGATGCACAGGCCCAGGAATATGGTTACAATATTAATTAATTCATTCTGGGCAGTCTTGGATAGACGCTCCACAACACCACACTCCTTGAATAGATTGCCCACCATAAACATCCCGACAAGTGGCGCGGCAGCAGGGACGAGAAGACAGATGATTACTGTTGCCAACAGGGGAAAGCCTATCTTTTCCAGATTACTGACCTTCCGTAATCTTTTCATCTTGATTTTTCGCTCTTCTTTCGTCGTTAACAACCTCATAATGGGTGGCTGGATTATCGGCACCAGAGCCATATACGAATAAGCGGCTACTGCTGTTGCGCCGAGAAGATTAGGAGCAAGTTGCGAAGTTAAAAATATCGTTGTAGGGCCATCGGCCCCTCCTATGATCCCTATAGAGGCAGCTTCCGTTATACTAAATCCCAGTAAGAGGGAACCAAAGAATGTTGCATAAACTCCGAATTGTGCCGCCGCACCGAGAAGCAGCGTTTTTGGGTTGGCTATCACCGGCCCAAAATCGGTCATAGCACCTATACCCATAAAGATGAGCGGGGGTAAGATGTCCCACCTGTCAATAGCAAAATGATAAAATACCCATAGCAGATGTCCTTCTTTCATGAGATTAGTAAGGGGAAGGTTGACCACCAGGATTCCAAAACCGATAGGCACCAGAAGCAATGGTTCATACTGCTTTGTTATGCCAAGTGTAATGAGGATAATCCCAATTATCCACATCAGGATATTGCCCAATGTTAAATGGTAAAAACCCATCTTTGAAACCAACTGATAAAAAAGACCGGCATCCATTATTCTCTACCTTGCGGATTGATTTTTTGACTTGGATTATTTTCTTTATGTTTAAGGAGCAACAATATTTTATTTCTCCCCTTTGTCTTGCTTTCCTATATTCTCGATTCGATGGGTGATTTTCGAAAAAAGATTGATAGAAAGCTGCAACATAACCAGGCAGGCAAAAACTCCACCAAATCCAACAAAAAACACCTCAAATGCTTTTCCCCATGGAATGGATTCCATGTTACTCCCTCTTAGCTTTTAATTTCTTGCAATAAATCAATCTATCATTTCACAAAATTGACGCACAGAGATACCATACTTTCTTTCGAAATCATACAGAAAAATCCTCACATTTTATAATGTAGATTATTCAGAGAAAAACCGAGAATTCCTGTATCAATCATGACAAGAATGCATAAGACACAAAATTTCCGTCATGACTTAAGCTGATATCAACTAACGCCTTCTTGCCCTTGATGGACACTATTGGAGACCCTAAACCATGAGGACCTTTAAGGCGAAGAATATCAATATCTTCAATGTCTCGTTTAAGATGTAAAGAAATTCTCCTTTTTGCCAGTTCTCTTACCCTTGCAGATGCAGTGTCCGGTGAATAACGAGTCTCCCCTTCCCGCATCTTTTTGATTTTCTGTACCCCCCAGATGACTGAATTAATCGCTTCTGATCTACCCTCAATTCCTACACAATGGATGTAACCGTTACCTGTAAAAATCCTGACAAACACAGGATCATAAGGTGTTTCAACCACCCCCGATATAAAAGACCTGTCTTTCTTTACGATTTTCTCCGGAATATCCAGCTTTACTTCATATCTCCGGGGTGCAGCGGTTACATCGGCATTTGCTTTGCAAATTACCTTATATCCGGTCTCTTTTCCTGCCCACAGGCTCCAGAGAAGGAAATCCGGCTCACTGCAATTCAAAATCTGTTGTCTCTCACATTCGCTGAAAACCCGATCAATGAAGCGCGTATCCCGGCTTTTTCCCCTCGCTTGAGGATCGGTCAAATCCACAATATCGTTGCCTATCAAAATAATCTTTCTCCATTTGGGCCAGCTCTTTTACAATCTGTTCCGCACAGTCTCTTTGCGCTTTCAGCCCCTTACTCTCGGTATAAGGTTTAAATGTTTCTACTTTCATGGTGAAAAGTTCACCAAATCGGGGAATATTACTGTATGTATCCTGTCCATCACCACGCAGGTAGATGCACATAACATGGCAATCGGAATTACTATTTACCAAACGGCCTACTCCATAGGAAAAGTTTTCTGTATCCACACGCCCTGTTCGGGAACGTTTCCCCTCCGGGAAAATGAGTAAGCTCTCCCCTTTCTCCAGGAGATAAGTACATTTATCCATGGTAGATTTCATCTTCTTTCGATCTCCGCCACGGCTGACGGGAATACACTTTGCAAGGTAACAGATAACTGCCAGAAAAATATTGCTCTGAAAATTTGCACTCTCCGGAAGGTTCCAGGGAAGTATCCTGTAATTAAGCATATAACGATGCAGGGGCGCCATGGCATAAGCCAGAACCACTGAATCTATCATGGTCAGGTGATTGGGGCATATCATCCAGGAACCCCTGTGTTTCACAAGCAGGTCTCTGACTACCTTCCTCGTTTCTTTCAGGTCTCTTACCCTGTACCTCATAAGTTTTATCGCAAGAAACACAAGGGGGCCAACAACGAAAACCAACAGGCTTCCCACGATGAACTGCAGGGACAGGAGATATTTTGTTGTCCTTTTCATGGATTGCATTAATTCAGCTTATTTAGAATGACATCCACGGCGTCCCCGATGGTCCTGATCTTGTCGGCATCATCATCATCGATTTCAATGTCAAATACATCTTCACACTTGATGATGACATCTACAAGGCGCGCGGAATTGACCTTGAGGTCATCGAGGATATGTGTATCTTTTGTCGCGTTTTCCAGCAAAGCCGGATCTTTGATGTACGGTTTGAGTATATTTACCATCTCTTGAAAAATTTGCTTTTCGTCCATTCTTTTTCTCTCCTTAATTAAAATAGTTTAAAGTCCCATGTTTAAAGTTTAAAGTTCCGGTCCTTTCAATCCATCGAACAATCCCAGGTTTTTGGTTAACGGCCCATGATTCGACATTATGTGTCCTTCACAGAAGGTCTCTCGGGGGTGAACCACCTACAACTCGAAACTCGGAACCCGAAACTCAAAACTGATTTCATTCCTCCCACTTTTTGAAAATCAAACAGCTGTTCACATCTCCAAAGCCGAAACAAGCCTTGGCTATGATTTTTAACTCCGGGTATTCCATTACTTTGTGAGGAATTTGGTCCGCAAACGCCTCAATTTCGGGATGCACATCTTCACAGTTGACAGATGGATGCAAAAATCCATTATGCAACTGCAAGACAACGGCAACACTCTCGATGGCTCCCGCTGCGCCCAGGCAGTGACCGATCATCGATTTGGTCGAGTTTATGTACGGAAAATCCTCAGGCCCTCTATTTAGAGCCAGCGACCAGTTTTTGATCTCACCGGGATCGGCAAATGTCGCCGTCAGGTGACCATTGATTGCATCTATTTCATCAGGGCCGATATTCGCATCGGCCATAGCACCCTTTATGCAGCGTTGTACCCCTTCCGGATTCGGGGCAGTCATGGAACCACCATTGCGCTGACCGCCACTATTAACAACCCCGCCAAGAATC
>DFBI01000219.1:0-4643 GCA_002367335.1 Syntrophaceae bacterium UBA3084
CTGATCGACATGCATACCCATCTGAGGGAACCAGGTCATGAATATAAGGAAACTATCCAAACGGGGAGCGAAGCAGCAGTTGCCGGCGGATTTACATCAATTGCCTGCATGCCCAATACAAATCCAATAAATGATAATCGCTCGGTAACCGATTTTATTTTGAAACAGGCCGGAATCTGCAACATGGCAAATGTTTACCCAATAGCAGCCATCAGTAAAATGTCGGAAGGTAAAATCCTTTCAGAATTTGGTGATTTAAAAGATGCCGGCGCCGTAGCCTTTTCCGACGACGGCAACCCTGTAACGAACAGCAGGCTGATGAGAAGCGCGCTTGAATATGCCCATCCGCTGAACATGACCGTAATATCACATTGCGAAGTTTTGGATTTATCAACGGGTGGAACAATGAATGAAGGTTTCGTATCCACTGAACTCGGCCTTCAGGGAATCCCCAATATTGCGGAAAGCATCATGGTTGAAAGGGATATCGCCCTGGCAGACTACACGAATACTTCTGTTCACATCGCCCATGTCAGCGCCGCGGAATCGGTCCGCGCAATCCGGGCAGCCAAAGCAAGAGGAGTACATGTGACAGCGGAAACGGCTCCTCATTACTTTACCCTTACCGACGAAGCTTTAAGAGAATTTTCCACCAATGCCAAAGTTTATCCACCATTGAGGAATATGAAGGACGTTGAATCAATAAAAGAAGGTCTCAAGGACGGCACAATAGACGTAATAGCAAGTGACCACGCCCCCCATTCATCCATTGAAAAAGACGTGGAATTTGAATATGCCGCAAAGGGTATTAACGGATTGGAAACATCACTTTCACTCAGCCTGAAACTGGTGGATGACGATATCCTCACGTTTCATCAACTCATTGAAAAAATGAGTACAAACCCTGCCCGAATATTAAAGATTAACAAGGGAACATTAACAATAGGTTCCGATGCTGATTTGACTATTATTGATACACAAAAGTCGTGGACCGTCAACGTCAATATTTTTCGGTCAAAAAGCAAAAACTCCCCATTCCATGGATGGAAATTAAAAGGAAAGGCAATTATGACCATCGTCGGAGGAGAAATCAAATACCAAGTATGATACGTTAGCGTGTTTCTCTATTACATTGCAATGTGGTACTCCAATGAAAAAGAAAAAACGAGAAGAAATAAAACATCTCAGTCAATTGAGGGAGTGGATCGACCTCAAAAGAGAATTTGACATTATTGATCTTTTCGCCACACTTCATCCGGCTGATATTGCTGATCTTATCGATGACCTGGACGAGCAGGAGAAAATTCGCCTCTTTTCACTCCTGGAGGTTGAAAAGGCCTCTGATGTCATTCTGGAACTTTCCGACATATCAAGAGACCAGATTCTTGAAGACATTTCCGACAAAAAACTGACCGAGATCGTCGATGAAATGGAATCGGACGATGCAGCGGATATTATTTCCGAGCTGACGGAAGATCAGGCCAGAACCGTTCTTGAAGGAATCGAGCCGGAAGATTCGGAAGACGTCAGGAAGCTTCTTAAACACAAAGAAGACAGCGCCGGCGGGATTATGCAATCGGAGCTGGTATCTATTCAGGAAGACGCCACTATAAGAGATGCTCTGGAAGCTGTCATTAATACGTCAGATGAAATTGAAGACATCCACAATATATTTGTTATCGATAAGGAAAACAAATTAGTCGGGTCAGTTCCTCTCCAAAAATTGATTACGTCAAAACGAATAAGCCCTGTTATCGAATCAATCGACAAATCGATACCGGCTGTTCATGTCGATATTGATCAGGAAGAGGTTGCAAGAATGTTCGAAAAGTACGATCTTGTTTCTCTTCCCGTTCTGGACGACGACAACCGGCTGCTAGGAAGAATTACGGTAGATGATATAGTTGACGTTATGGAGGAGGAAACATCTGAAGATATTTTCAGGATAGCCGGCCTTGGTGAAGACGACAGCATATTTAACAACCCGATGGAATCAGTTAAGAAAAGGCTTCCATGGCTCTATCTGAATCTCTTAACGGCTCTTATCTCCGTATTTGTAATCGGGGTTTTTGAGGATACTATCAAAATGATGGTTGTACTTGCGGTTTTTATGCCGCTCGTTGCGGGTTTGGGTGGAAACGCGGGGGCTCAGAGTATTGCACTTATTATACGGGGTCTGGCTCTGGGAGAGGTAACCTTTCACAACGTAAAGAAAGTGCTGTACAAACAGATACTTGTCGGCTTAGCAAATGGCATTTGTATCGGTATAGCCGTAGGTGTTGTTGCCTATTACTGGAAGGGTATGCCTGTATTAGGATTGGTACTGGGCCTGGCTATGATACTAAATATTTTTGCGGGCACATTGATAGGAACAATGATCCCTCTGAGTTTGAAGTGGTTAAAGATTGATCCGGCTCTATGCTCCAATATGTTTACCACAGGTCTCACTGACGCCTTCGGATTTCTTTTCTTTCTTGGTCTGGCAACTATCTTCTTGAAATTCTTAACCTGAATGGAATTTCAGGTTTCAGGTTCATTCACATTTGTTCCCTCCGGACTTTAAACTTTAAGACTGGGACTCTCAAATTAAAATGACAAAAAGATCAATATACAAAGCCTGTGCCTTTGTCCTTCACACGCTTGATTACGGCGAATCTGACCGGATTGTCACTTTTTATACCGATGAATTCGGCAAATTGAAGGGAATTGCAAAGGGAGCGCGCAGAAGCAGAAAAAGATTTGCCAACGCTATTGATCTATTTTCCTGTTCCACTATTACGTTTTCCAGAAAAAACAATCAAGGGCTTGCCATTATTGAAAATTGTGATGTAATCAATTATTATTCAAAGATTCGGGCGGATCTGGAAAAGAGTATTCTTGCATCTTACTTCATTGAACTTACAGATAATTTCACTGTGGAAGGAAAGAAGAATCCGCAGTTATTTCAACTAGTACGAGATTTTCTCGGCCTTATAGATAGTGGAAATAATCCAGAAGAAATCGCTCGATTTTTCGAGTTACGTCTCCTCAAACTCTCAGGCTATGAACCTGCTTTGGAAAGATGTCATGTATGCAATACGCCTCTGGATAAAACTGAAGATATTTTCTTCAGCCCTCTCGACGGTGGAATCAAATGTGTAAAATGCGCTCAAAATGACGTCTCTTCCATTCCCGTATCCATCGGAACCATTAAAATGCTGCTGATGGGAAAAGAAATCGAAATCAGCAAAATTCATCGTTTGGTTTTCTCAAAACAGTCCTTAAAAGAAAGCAGCGAGATTCTAGGCAGTTTTATCCGGCACATTCTTGGTAAGAACTTGAATTCCTTACAGGTTCTTAATAAAATCAGAAAAATGAACATGTGATTAGCGTGTATAAAAATTTGTGTCACTGCCGGTTTAGTCGGATTATTTTACACTTAAATATTTGCACTAAGCTATACATAACTACGTGATATTGGGGGATTCTTAGCGAGACTACATCTTGAAATGGAACAAACATCCCGATTTTCCGTCGGAATGCTTTACAAACCTGACGCTTTAAACATTATGAGCAAGAAGTCTCAGGAAAAGTTTTACTCGGCCACAAGCAAATATGATCTGTATAATTCCAAGTGGTTACAAATTATGCCAAAATATTTTTGTTAAAAACATTGGTTCTCGTGTGACTTTTGCAGATGTGAAGCGCGGAAGCGTTTTTCCAAAGTTAATTTCTATTTTCCAGCAGGTGGTTTGGCCGATCTTCCAGGAATCAGTAAGCTGTTTAAGGACAGTTCGTATTTAACAAGACGTGATACCTAATGTGGCAAAGGCAAAAGGTTCGAGGTAAAAGGTTAAAGGTTTTTTCCTTGTACCTTTTTCACCGTTGATACCAACATCTGCGCAAAAAACACAGTTGTTGTGAATAAAGACTCTAAAATGGATAACGAGAATTCAAAAGCGGACATATCAAAGCAGGAACTGGGTGTTCTGAGCAGGGCATTGAATAGATCAGTAGACTATTCACGCCGCAGTCGATACACCTGGCTGATGCTACTGGCAGGTTTTTTACTCGGCTCCTGTGTCGTAACGGTAATTATCAGCCTAACGAGCCATAATGAAAAAGAAGATGCAGTAACCGAAATACTCATGAAAAGGTCACATGAAACATTAACAACATTACAACAACTTCGGTCAAGTGTTGATAATTTAGAAGGCAATGTAAACTCAGTCATAGAGAAAATCAAAATAGCGGAAGCACCAGCCCCGCCATCACGAAATGAAAAAGCAAATGCCTGCACAAGCTTAGGTAGATACACCGTATATCTTCACTTCAACAAGAGAAAAAACAAAAAAATAATGGTGAAACTTGCTGCTTTTCTCGAAAGCCAGGGATACGTGGTACCTGATATTGAAAGGGTTAAAGATAAAAAGTCCGACATACGTTACTTCCATGATGAAGACAAAGAGGGCGCCTTTTTTTTACGAAAGCATATAAATGAATTTATTGCCTGTTCTGCTGATGGAAAAAACATCGATTTTAAAGTAAGAAATTTGGGCAAGGTTTATCCTAAGACACGTAAGGGCTTGCTTGAACTATGGATTAATTTCTGACAGTTTCGTAACAAGTCAACATTGGCAGTCTCTTCGAAAGCTCCGCTATGC
>DFBI01000219.1:4681-6740 GCA_002367335.1 Syntrophaceae bacterium UBA3084
TTTGTAAATTTAAGTTACTTGAAAGTCAAAATTAGATGGCAAAGTAAAAAGTTTTAAATTCAAGGCACGCATGGTTCGACAAGCTCACCATGAGCGGAATATAGCCTGCCCTGAGCTTGTCGAAGGGAAGGATGCAGCGCAACGCAGAAGTTAGACATTTTACAAAGCCATCAACATTGAATGGCAAAGTAACTAATGCGGCAAAGCCGCAAAGGCAAAAGGTTAAAGGTTTTTTCCTTGTACCTTTTTCACCATTGACATCAATGTCTGCGCGAAAAACGCAGTTGTTGAGGATAAAGACTCTAAAGATATGTTAGAAAATTCACCACTAATAGACAACTATGTTCTTCTTCTCCTTGCAATCATGGTTACCTCCGGTATATTAGGCGGCCTGGTCATCTATTTGTTAAGGGAAAAGCATGAACAACCTGTTTGGAAACCCATCCTTAAATATGCATTTCTCGGAATAGCCGCGGCCCTAACAGTGCCATTTTTCCTGAACATTTTCTCCAGCAATTTACTGGAAATTGCCCGTACAAAACCATTGAATCTCTTCATCTTTGGTGGTTTTTGCCTTATTTTTAGTGTTTTTTCATGTATGTTCCTCGAGAAATTCTATAGGACAAAATTTTACAAAAGTGAAAAGACTGAAGAAAAAATTAATCGAACCGGAGAAAAAACGAGTCAACCTAAAACAACTGACGATGTGGTCTCAGCAAACAAGCATACACGAACTGAAACGCCAGAAAGTGAATTAAAGATTTTACAAGCAATTGAAGATGGACAAAACACTGATCAAGGCCTGGCAGATTTTTTAAAGAAAACGGGGATTCCGGAAAAGAAATTTAATGAAACGCTTTCCTTAATGATTGCTAAGGGTTTGGTTGGACAAAAATTGAACGATACAGGAAAACTTAGCTTTTCTCTCACACCAAAAGGAAAACAGATGTTGAGTAAGTTTACAAAGAAGCAGTAAAGACCCGCCTACAATAACCAATAAATTTATCTCATTGGAAAGATCTACCAGGATAGGAGGCTATCCTGAAACAGCTTTCTGCCTTTTCAAATGTCTCAAAACGAATAGTGACATTTACCTTGACACCATTTTTTCATAGTGATAATTTTCGCCCGATTATGTGTATGCAGCAGGATACGGATTCCAACCCAGGAGGCAAAAGTGACCTTTCAGGAATTGATATTAGCTTTAGAAAAATACTGGGCAGACCAGGGATGCATCATTCAACAACCTTATGATATCGAAGTTGGCGCCGGCACATTCAATCCGGCAACTTTCCTTCGCTCTCTTGGACCTGAACCATGGAATGTCGCCTACGTAGAACCGTCCCGAAGGCCTACCGATGGCAGATACGGAGAAAATCCTAACAGGCTCCAGCACTATTACCAGTATCAGGTAATCATGAAACCTTCCCCCCTTGACATTCAGGACATGTATATAAACTCTCTTAAAAGCTTTGGCATAGACCCCCTTGATCATGACATCAGGTTTGTAGAAGATGACTGGGAATCACCTACTTTGGGAGCATGGGGGTTGGGATGGGAGGTCTGGCTGGACGGGATGGAAATCACTCAGTTCACATACTTTCAACAGGTTGGTGGAATAGATTTACGCCCCGTATGTGTCGAAATAACATACGGCATAGAAAGAATCGCCATGTACCTCCAGGGAATTGACAATGTATACGACCTGGAGTGGGGCTGCGGTGTTAAATACGGTGATGTCCACCACCAGAGCGAAGTAGAATTTTCCATATACAACTTTGAAGAGGCTGATATGGACATGTTAAGAAAACTATTTGACATGTATGAAGCGGAATCTGAAAGAATGGCAGAAAAAGGTCTGGTACTCCCAACTTACGATTACTGTCTCAAATGTTCTCATGTCTTTAACATCCTCGACGCTCGTGGGGCAATCAGTGTGGCAGAACGAACAAGCTATATCGGACGGGTCAGGAACCTGGCAAAGCTCAGTGCCGAGGGGTATTTGGATCAGCGGGAAAAAATGGGATATCCCCTCATGGGGAAATGGAACAAGAAGCAA
>DFBI01000186.1 GCA_002367335.1 Syntrophaceae bacterium UBA3084
GCGGAGCTTTTTACGAGACCATCATAATTGGTATATCATAGAAGTAAAAGCACAAAATTTATTTGCTGTTATTGTAACAACACGCATACATCTCTGTCAACCGATCCAATCGCCTCCCTGCCACCAGCGGCAGGCGCTGGTTTTTTCCTGTTTTTCATACCCTTGTACCTTTGGTACTTTGTGCCTTGTAACTACTCATACATGAATAGCTACCTTATTTCTCGATATAACGACGGCACAAACACAATTTTGATTAATTCTGTAATTTCCGGGGACAACATGTTTAATCCATTGACACCCTGAGATAATATTCGTATGGTAACAGCATGGCAGGAATGGCACGGGTTGTTGCAGACGGCGTACTTCATCACATCACTCAACGTGGGAATCATCGTCAAAAAGCTTTTTTGTGATGGGAATTACAATGATGTAGTGGCTGAACAAGATGCGACTAAAACACAGGTAACCAACTTGCGAGCTGAACTTGATACAGCAAAAGCTCAACTCAAAAACTTACAAAAGGAGGTAAAAAATGTTTACATTAGAATCATCAGCCTTTAAGAATGGAGCTATTCTACCTAAAAAGTATACCATTGACGGAGAAAAGCTATCTCCTCCTCTGAAATGGGACGATGCACCCGGGGGAACAAAGAGCTTTGCTTTAACGGTAACCGATTCGGACACGCCTATGGGTGGTATCTTTGTCCACTGGATCCTTTATGACATCCCGCCATCAGTGAAGGAAGTAGGCGAAGGAACAGTTCCTGCCGGGGCAAAGCAACTCCCGAATTCGTATGCCGCCTTCGGGGAAATGGGAGCGCCACTTGCTTCGGGTTATGGACCGGCATGGCCGCCGGACAAGTCACATCGCTATGTCTTTACTCTTTACGCGCTCCGTGTAGAAAGCCTGGGCATAACAGCTGTGGCTGATTACAATACCTTCAGAGACGCTGCATTGCCGGAAACTCTTGCAACGACAACACTCATTGCCGATTATGGCCCGGCTGAAACGCCTATGCCCGGGTAATTGATAAATACCTAAACCGGACAAGCCGGAACCAAGATGAACATCGAACATCGAACGTCCAACATCGAATGTTGAATGGGAAAAGGCGGCCAACCGGAGGTCGTGAGTTCCCAGTTGGCAAAATTGCAGGCCGCAACGAAAGTGAACCTATATGTAGCCTCGTCGACCGCAAGGCATATTTTGATGATGAGGGAGGGCAGGCCGAATGGCCTGTTCTCTACTCTATCTATTAGAAGTTATGAACGGCTGTTGATTTGAAGGAAAGAAGTACTTCAATCCCTTCCCGGATTCCTAATTCAAAAAGAGAACTTTTTGTGATGAGAGATTTAAATGTTACCTTTTTCACCATAAGGTCAACTTCATAGTAGAGGCCTTTATCAGACACGCCTGTAACGTTGCTTTTAAAAGAGTTCCTCATGCTTGAGGCTAACTTTTCTTTGCTGAGCACTATATCTTCAGGACGGATGGCAATGTATCCATGGCTGTTTGCTGGTTTTCGCCCAAGTTCGATTTCTATATTATCTATGATAGCTTTTGTATCGTGAAATTGTGCTGCAAAAAGATTTTTCATTCCCACAAAGTCAGCTACGAAAGTAGAATCAGGCCGTTGGAAGATATCTTCCATACTTCCCGTCTGTTCTATTATTCCGTTATTCATGACTGCTGCCCGATCAGCAAGAGAAAGGGCTTCGGCAAAGTCGTGAGTAACCATCAGAAATGTAACGTTAGAATCTTTATGAAGTCTCTTCAGACTGGCACGTATCTCTTCCCTGAAGGCGGTATCCAGTGAAGAGAGAGGTTCATCGAGGAGAAGTACTCTCGGGTTTACCATCAAAGCCCTTGCCAGGGCGATGCGCTGCAGTTCCCCGCCGCTTAAGTTGAGGGGGATGCGCTTTAAGAGGTGAGAAAGATTCAAATCTTCGACAAGACCATTCAGTTTCTTTTCAGCCTGCCCTTTGTCCATTTTGTGGAAGTGAAGACCGTATGTAATATTATCCAGAACAGTCAGGTGGGGAAACAGGGAGTGGTCCTGATAGACGATTCCTACTCCACGTTTTTCGGGCGGTAATTCAGTGATGTCCATGTTTTTTACGGACATGGATCCACTTGTTATCGGAATAAGTCCAACGATAGCTTCAAGGAGTACCGTTTTTCCTGCTCCGGTCGGGCCCATCAGAATGAAAAATTCATTTTCCTCAATATTCAGATTGATATCGCGGAGATTGAATTTACCGAGATGTATATTGAGGTTCTCTATTTTAATCATGCTTCTTTCTTATTGTGTAAGGTAAGGATTCGGAGAGCTAGAAACAGGATCAGGCAAATGGAAACCAGCCAGACTGCGACGGGCTGCGAGTATTTAAGTCCGTATGCCTCGAAGCGTTCGTAAATCATCACTGGCGCTATCATTGGATGGTAGGCGACGATTACCACCGCGCCGAATTCACTGATCGCACGGGCGCTACACATTATAATGCCGATAAGCATACTGCGCCAGGCGAGTGGAAACGTAATCCTGAAAAAGGTGCTGAACATTGAGGCTCCAAGACTCCGTGACACATTTTCGAGTCTTGGGGATATGCTTTCAAATCCGTTCTTGACTGCATTCACATAAAAAGGCAATCCCACGAAAGTCAGAACAACGACAATGCCCGTTACGCTTCCCATTATTCTTATTCCAAGGTCACTGAAGATCTGGCCGATCCAGTGATTCCTCCCCGCAACACTGAGGATTGCGATTCCCACAACGGGATGCGGGATTACAATAGGAAGGTCAATAATACTTTCAACCAGTCGTTTGCCTGTGAAGTCCGTTCGGGCCAGAAGATAAGCGAGGGGTGTTCCGAGAACGAAGGAAATTAAGGCGGCCAACCCGGCTGTGTAAATACTCAGCCAGATCGACCGCACAACATCCTTGTCCTTAATCGTTTCCTTAAGCATGGCAAAAGAAGGCGCCGTCATCATTTCGACGAGAGGGATAAGGATAAAGGCCATTATTACAATGCCGCAAGAAATGGTAATCCAGAAGAACGGTTCTTTTGACCTCATTTG
>DFBI01000035.1 GCA_002367335.1 Syntrophaceae bacterium UBA3084
AGGTATTGCGGGACGTTTGTGTCTAAGAATATCCTGCTCGGGATTAAGTTGAACTGAGCATAACTGTCCTTGGTTTTTATCTGCTCAATCAGCGTTTTCATGTTTTCCTTCCACGATTTTGATCTCTTCCGGGGTAAGGCCGTAGAGTTTGTAAACAAGCTTGTTGATTTCGGCTTCAAGGTCTTTTACTTTTGACCGTTTTGCGGTGTTTTGCAGGTAGCCTTCGTCTTTGGTTATGTCAAGAATGCGGTCAACAATGTTTTCTATTGGCCTCCGTTTTTCAACCTCTGGCATGACTATTGGCAAGGCGCGTATTCTCTGTGGTTTTACCTGCGCGAGCACCCTGCCTCCTTCTTGAGAAAGTTCTCTGTATATAAAGGTGGTTAATTTTGAATTTAAAATACCTAACAGAAATTTTCTCCGTTCAACAAATGTACTCTTAAATATTCCGATATTAACGGAATCAATCCCATAATAATTAGCTCTTTCGTCTATACAAGCAATAATTGAATCCCCTGTTTGTCTGAATATGAGTTTTGGAACTTGAAACAGATTCTCATTTCTCGAACGAAATAAAATATGCCATGGTCTGTTTCCTTTTTTCTTTTCAACGCTTTTTTGTGTCAATATTGAACGGTGTTCCTTTAAGTATTTGAATATATTTAAGCCCTTTTTCGATTCAAAATGTTTAGTTATATATAATAATTGCTCACCTGTATCAGATGGACAAAAATATCGATTGAACTGTCCACCTCGGATACATGGTTTTAAATATAATGTTTCAAAATGCCGTTTTTTTGAAAATGTTTTATTGACGATGTAAACATTATCGCAACTTGTGCTAATTCCATTAGAAACAGTATCACAGAATTCATCAAATGGTTGATATACTTTAATTAATCTATTTACCAATCTGGTATTTATCAAGTTAAATGAGAAAACAGAATTAACAGTATTTAGAACCATATTTTTGCTTGTATTATCAAACATTCCTGTTTGTAAACGGTTATCCAATTCGTTCAATGTCAGGTTTCTAAAATCTGCGACAGGGATCTGGTAGTTGTCTATAGTTTCTTTTTTGATTGCAACAAGGCATGTTGGGACAACTGCTTCAAAAACGTCCTCGCCAATATTAATAGCATACATAAATTGCGAGTGGATTAAGAAATATGTTCTTGCTTTGGTCATATAAATTTGAAAAAGAAATTCATTTGGAATTATATAGCTAACGATACCTTGTTTTTTTATTAACTCGTATGCTAATCCTAAAAAGTAAAGAAATGAATTGCGAATCCTCTCTACAATATGCTCATAACGTTTTTTCAAATACTTTTTATCGCTCTCTGAAATAATTGCCCCATACGGCGGATTAGCAATCACTACATTAAACCCGCCTTTGTTATGAAACACTTCGGAGAAATAAAGATTCCACAGAAAAAAGGGTTTTATCTTTTTACCGCTTGTAAATTCTTTCAACTGTTTTTCCGCAGATTCAAGGTCAAGGCCGAATTTTTTGTTGAGCTTATCCTTATCCTGCCTGATTAATTCATCTCTTTGCCTTTCGTTGCGCACCACTGAGTATTTGTTTTCAATATCCCTCAACCTGTTAAAGTAATCTGCTTTTTGAGTTCTCAGTTTGGTTTCAAATATTTTAACAAGCAGGTTATCAACTTCTTCTTTCAGTTTTGATTTTCGTGATACATTTGATTCATTCAGGAATTCATCTTTTTTCTGCTGAAACTGTTCTATCAGTTTATCAGTCTCATCTTTAAATGACAGATTATCATTTCCCTTTTCCTTATTAGAATCAAAGTTAATTCCCATAAATTCCGAGATTAAACTGTTGCCCTGCATAATCCGGTAATCCAGATTCGGCAGGGGCTTGATATTTTTAATATCCTGTTCATCAACCACCAGCGACAGCCACAACCGCAGTTTGGCAATTTCCACCGCGCCGGGATCGATGTCTACGCCGTAAAGGGAATGCTCAATGCATTGGCGTTTGAAATTATATGTAGCACAGGCAGGATGCCTGTGTCCCTTCTCATGCTTGGAAGCCTGAGTTACAAAGGTCGTCAGCACATTTCTGGTCTTTACAATCTCACTCATCATGCCTACCGGAAAGGCACCGGAACCTACTGCCGGATCGCAGACCGTGATTTCCGCAAGTTTATCATCAATCAGTTTTGCGTTTTTTCTGATGCTTTCCGGCAGTTTCGATTTTATACTGGTAGTCTTTTGTTCTCCTTTTTTTATCTTTTGTTCTTTTTCTAAAAAAATTGCTTCATTTTCGCTTACCTGTTCGCCGATGTGTATCAGCGCCTCAATATCTTCCTTAGGAATTGAAACTGCCGATAATGTTAGTTGCTCATGTTCTTGAGGGCCAAACAATTTATTTTGAACAGCCGGTTTTTCAACCCAATGTTTTTTATGAGTGTTAACTGCTGTATCAAGATAATTAATCAAACTCTGCTGGCACATATAGTGGACAATCTCGCGGGGGGTGTAATAGACGCCGAACTTTTTGTTGAATTTGTTTTCCTCACCTTTTTTGCCGCTTTTTAATGCCTTTTTAAATTCATCATAATTATCCGGGCGGATGGCATTGAATTTTTCGTAGGCTTTACCCAAAAGCTCCGGATCGATGGCAACTTCTTTTTCCAGCGGTTCATCTTCTTTAACGGTAAAATTGTAGCGGTCAAAGACATCCAGAATACCTGTTCCGATATCCCCTTCTTTGATTTTTACATTGTTGGAAAAGAGCTTGTCAGGAATAATTATATCTGTATGCACCCAGTCGTAGTTGCCAATGGGATCAAAAAGGCCTCCGTTCAGGAAAGGTATTTTGCAGTTGAAACGGCTGTAGTAACCATCGTCATGGCTCCGGTCATTACGTAAGGCGTCATAAAAAAGCGGCTCCAGAATATCATTGAAGAAATTGTTATAATCAGCATGCTTTTTCTCAAACAGTTCCCGAAGAAAATGTTTTGAGCCTGTACCCCAGTCATTATCTCGGCCAACGCCGAACCAGCCTTTTTTCTGCAAAAAATAAAGGAAGACAATCTGTCCCAGCAATTTTTTGGCAAAATTTACAGTATCAACACCATTTTCCTCAAAATCGGCTTTGATTTTCGGATCTTTTTTAACAATTCTGTCCAGCTCTTCTTTGGTGCGCAGAAAAAGTTCACGGTAATTTTCAAAAAACTCTTTGGTGACTGTTTCAATATCAAAGGCTTGCTCCAGTTCCGCAAGACTGGGGTCATGTTCGTCATCCGCTAATATTTTTACCATCTGGCTTTGGGCAGTATGACTTTTTTCGTTGGCGCCCACCAGAAAAGACCAGCGCCGCGCAGGGGTAAATTCTTCTATAGCTTTGGGAATTCCATCTTTTCTTTGTTTAAACAAATAATCCAATTTAACTAAAGAAAAACGCCAATCTGCTTTATCAAGAGATACAAAGGCAACCAAGGCTGCGTTTTTTTCATTTGTACTTCCATATTTGCCCTGCAAGTATCCTGCAATAAAATTTCTTTGCATTGTACGGGCACGTTCTATTGATGTGTTTTTATTTAGGTATACAATGAGAATATCAATTCTATTTTCACCATCATTAAATTTGCCTACTCTTATGTATCTGCTAATGAAAGGCTTATATGAATCAGGTATGAATTGTCCCTGATAGGTAAATGAATCTTCATCAATCCTGTTCAAAAGATCTTTGATGAAATTCGTAAAACGTACCTTGTCAAAAGGGTTTTCAAAGGTTTCTCTGATAATGTTTTGTGCCTGCTGTTTATCCATATTTATTTCTCAAAGGGGTAGTTACCTGTTTTTACTGATTTTATTACCAGAAACTGGCCGATTTTAGTCGATCCTCAACGAAACAGAAATCTGACAATTAGCGTAGATCATCTGACGATTAGCTGACGATTAGCTTTTCACTTTCAGCACATACCGTGTAGACCTTCCACTACCTATTTTAGTTGCAATTTCAGACGAAATAAGTTTCTTGAAATCCCTGGATGCTGTATCACGAGTTATTCCGAAAATACCCTCACACATGCGGCTTGTGAGTTCTTCTCCGTTTACAAGCAACTCGACCATTTTTTTCTGTCTTTTATTCAACTGATCTTCAACCGACGGTGGCACAAGAGCGACATCAGTGCCTGCCGGCAATCTCAAGCGGTTCAAATCATCCCCGGGCCCGGGTAAAACGACCTGGAAATAATCGTCAGCCATATCAAACTCAGGCGCATCCAATCCATGATCAAGCATAGTGGATTTCATCCGGGAGAAACCACTTCCACGTTGTTCCATGAGATTCAAAAGAGCCAGCGACTGTGCCAGCACCGGATTCCTGGAGCAGGGACGATATTTCCCCCGGCGTAGCTTTGCCAGCGTCAATGGTGGCGGTGGCGGGCCCGGACTTGAAATAACCACTCGGTCAAAAAAAACTTCTACTATAATAGTCCTGGATCTATCCTCGTAATTCCTATGGGCAACAGCGTTTACGATAGCTTCACGGACGGCTTCTTCCGGATATTCATCCAGCACAACGCGATTAAGACCAACTATACGGGGTGGGTGACGTGTGTTTCTATTTACAAAATCAACAATGGACTGAACCGCCTTGGGCGCGGGATTGCTAATAGTCTGTTGATCAGATGGATTTGGATCAGGTGTCGTTCCGCGGTATGCGTCCGCCAGAATACGACATTGCGGAAATATGGCGGATGGGTTCTTTCCAAGGAACAGAATGCCCGCGGCCAAGGCATGGTACTCTCCCAGGTCCTGTTCCCGCCACATCAGGCCGCGTGTCCGCAACAGGTTGAGGATATTAGATTTCTGTGTTTGTGTTTCCGGGATATCACCAATTTTAGTCAGCCACTCTTTTGCAAAATTGTGGTCCAATTGGTTCCATGCAACCTCGGTCTGTGTGGTCTCAAAAGGGGATGTTGCTTCCAGTGTGTCTATACCGCTTTTGGACTCATCCTTCGTAGGAGTAATGCCAAATTCCTTATCAAGGATTCTTATCAAAGATCGACGCACTTCTATGCGTAAATCAAGCCGATCGTCGAATCTTTTGTATGTATATCCGTCTGCTTTAATCTCGCGAAAAAAATCCTTTGTTTCTTTTTCACGCAGACTGTCGTCCCGTCCTTTCACAAAAATGAGTGACGGCATACTGCGCTTTTGTGCATGACGATACTCGTAGTGTGTCGCTGAAAGAGATCCATGTAATTGCCCATACTCTTTGTTCATCAAAAGGAGGTAAACTTGGCATGAATCTAAACAATTCAGGTAGGGTTTAGATGCTTTTCGTCCGGAAACAGGCTCCTTGTCAAAAAGGACAGGATTAAGATGCTCACTAAGAAATGGATCAGTAGTAATAAGGCTGGAAACAGCCAAACGTTCCGGCTCCATTTCTTTTTGCACTGAACTCAAAAATATTCTATGTTTCCTCATCCTGGTTTTTACCCTGTAATATTTTATTAGGAATGTAGGAATGGGGTCAAGTCCGCTCTTGACTCTTGCTAACGCCACCCTATGAAAATCTGTGGAACATCCTCAGCTTATAAGTTTGTATCATCAAGAAGTAAATATTGTTTTTCTTTTGCGATTTTTTCACCGCCAAGATTAGTGAGAACATCCAGCTAATTAATCAATTGTAGATACTCCTCCAATCCTTTTATTAATCCTTTGAGCTTTTATGAGCCCTTTATGAGCCCTTTGAGCCGTTTAATTTCATAAAATGTCCTCTGCCTGTCGTGACATGTTCTTCGACAAAATCCGGTTCCGGCAAGCCCTGTTCTATGCAATTTTCTACAATTTTTATTGTCCCATGCCCCCAGGATTCAATAAAACCGGCATAATAGAAAATTTCAGCAATTATTCACCTGATAAATATAATGAGAGTATGACTTCACGTTTACCGAATACTGCGGGATTCTGTTCTGCATAATGGCTTTGCAGCAGCCGTTCGGGGATATGGGTCTGGAGGACTGCCAGCACCTTGAAAGGATTTACCAGTTCATTTTTAAGCGCATCCAGGGCTCTTAATGTATTTTTTGCCGTCTGTTTAGGCAGACCGCCTTCTTCAAGCTGGGTCAATACTTTTTTGAGGTAAAGTTCCTGCTCATCTGTAAGCTTCTGCGTGTTTTTCATGGTTGCCTTTAGAATGCGCAGGATATTGGCGGCGCTGTCGCGACCTCTTTTTTTCTGAGGTTCAGCCATTTCTTCGGTTGTAGCGATAATAAAGGCTTCCTTGTTGCTGTCCAAAAGGTCATACATCTCGCCTGGGAGCTTTTTTCTTTTTTCGTCAGGCCGGCTTTCAAGCAGTTTTGCCGCTGTCATAAAATCCAGTTCTTCGGCTGCTTGCTTAACCTGCGCCATGAAAAATTTTTGCAGTTTCCCACGACGAAAGTAGGTGATGAGCGCTCCGGCAATAGCATTGGTTTGTTTTGCTGTGCGGGCTTTTTTGGGCAGGCGTTTGATTTTTTCAAAAAGGTCGGCGTCCTTTTCGCGGATATCCCGGATAACCTGCAGATATTTCAGTTCGCTTTCTTCCGCTTCATCGTCGCCTTCCAGCGTTTTCTTTGAAATCAACCGGTTAAACAGCTCGTGGGAGCCGATTGGCTCGCCTTCGGTTAAAAGCTCCGCATCGCCGCCAAGAAGGGTCAGAAAGGCATTGATTTTGCCTTCCGCCGCTTCTTTCAGCTTTATCTGGTCATTGGATTGTGTGGTAGGGAAGAAATTGAAGGTATGGATGACGTCAAAGGGTGTGTCAACCCGGTTAATACGTCCCACTCTCTGCATCATCCGGGTCGGGTTCCAGGGTATGTCATAATTAATCACCACATTGGCACGATGCAGGTTAACACCCTCTGACAGAACTTCAGTAGATACAAGTATTCGATAATCTTCTTTAGGATGACGGGCTCGGGCGTCAAAGTTCTCAAGCACTTTATCGCGGATAGATTCGCCTGAATCGCCGGTAAACAAAAGAACCTTGCCAGGATATTCTTTGTTAATATTTCTAAACAGATAATTGGCGGTCTCTTTTGATTCGGTAAAAATGATGAGATGGTTTTTTTGTAAGACAGTATTTTTTGACAAATCGTTTATGATTTTTATGAGCTTCGGATCACGGTTGACTTTCTGCCAAAGCTTTTTAACTTCCAGCAGGATGTCATGGTCATATTGTAAATCAGCTCTTAATTTTTTTCTAAAATCTTTGCTCTTATATTTTTCCGCCCGGCCTTCATCTATTAATCGTTGAACTGCTTTGTCGTCATCGTTTTCGAGTAGTTCAAATATCTTGTTTGTGTGTTTTTTGCTTACATAAACATTGCCATTATCAAATTCTTTTATGAACATTTCGTATGAATGCAGGAATCTGTCCACTGAATTTCTAAAGGCAAAGAAACTGCTTTCCAGCCGTTTGACAAGCAGGATCTTCATAAATTTACCCATATTTTCCTGGGACTGCTTTTCAAGCTGGTCAATTTTGCCTTTATAAGAGAGCATGGGCTTGTAGCGTGCGTATTTGAATTTGTTGGCAATCATGTCGATGGTTTTATTAAAAATATCGTCTTCTTTGTCATTGAGTTCGTAAAACAGCGGTTCCGGTTTTTTAACATCCGGAAATTTAAGACCCTGTTCTTTTATGTCTTTGCTGAAATATTTTTCAATTTCAGTCCTGGTGCGGCGCACCATTAGATATTTAAGAACTTTATTGCGTATTTCCCGCGCGTTTGCTCTTACAGTGTTTATGTATTCGGCATAGTCTTTCTTTCTGTCCAGTTTTTTAAGTTTTTTGCTCAGACCGTTAAAGAATGCTTCCAGATCAGGCAGATTGGGAATAGTGCTTTTTTTGGTTTTCTGAAACAGTTTAAGAAGGCTCAGAATATCTTGTGGGGTGTTATTGTAAGGAGTCGCTGTTACAAGAATGACCCGTTTGCCTCTGCAGATTTCCGCTAATTTCTCATAACTTATTGTTGTTTCGGTTCGAAAGCGGTGCGCCTCATCGATGATAATATTTGTGTATTTGTCTGTTCCTCTGTGAAGCAGGTGGTCCAGCTTGCCGATAGATTCAAAATCTGCCTGGACTCTGAAGTCTGAAAAAACATTTTTCCAGGAGCCTGGATTGGATTTTTCCAAAAGCACCGGCGGGGCGATAACAAGTGTTCTCCCGTCAAGTTGACCTGCCAGCATTGCTGAAATGTATGTTTTCCCCAACCCCACAACGTCAGAGACGAAAACGCCGCCGTATTCAAGAAGTATCTTTTTTGCGTTTAAAACCGCCTGTTCCTGATATTCAAGCTTTTTAAACTCCGGCGGAAGATATTTAATGAATACCTCATCTGTTTGGCTGAGTTCATCCTTGAAATATTCGTAGAGAAACTTCAGGTATAGCTGGTACGGGGAAATATTTTGACTGAGCCAGGTCTTTTCCTGAATGGTCTGAACATATTTTTCGCTGACATCTACAGCGTTACACCATAATTCCTCAAATTTGTTTTTCGCAAAATCATAGTCACTTCTGTTTTTCAGTTCCACGTTGAATTCAAGATTGTCGACCAGTCCGGCTTGTGTGAAATTACTGGAGCCTGTGATAACGCGGCCGGCATCCCTGTCGCCTTCCTTAAATGTCATAATATAGAGTTTGGCGTGGATATTCTGTGACGGATAGGCCTTGATTTCCAGCTTGCCGCTTCTAATCCATTCTATAAATCTATGGACGCCTTCTTCAACTTTCCTGTTGTCCTCAGAATCCTCCATTTCTTTTTGAACAAGATTTTCAACTTCCTGCTTAGCTTCTGCATGCGAGAAATCAATTTGTTGTTGTTTGGGTTTATTGGCGTTTTCCAGTAATTCGAAAGTCTGTCTGCTTGTGCTGATTCCAATAAGAATTCTTATCTTTTCTGTGTTTTCCAAAGACTGGTATATGGCATGAAAGCCGCTGGAATAGAAGTAACCCACAAGGCAGTCAAAGAATGAAGTGTCTTTAATAAGGACTTCAAATCTGTCTTTTAGGCTTTGTTTTTCTTCGTTAGTAATAAATGATAGGTCAGTATTCATAAGTATCCTTGAATGTGGGGGACATCCAATTTATACAACATATTTCACTGACAGGACCTTTTCATGGCTTCCGTGTCCAATCCCCCGTTTTATAAAAATTGAATGTGGCTCAATTCCACATGCCTTAACGTCATGTAGGACACCAGACGCATCGAGCCTAACTTGTCTCTGCATGAGGACAATGTGCCTTCATAATTAATCGGTAATGTTACTTCTTTTCGCAAATTCAAACACTGTCATGACAGGGCATTTTGCCACTCCAAGCATGAAAATTCGCCACCCGCTCGCAGTGCTCGCTCGAACACAGACTCGCTCCATCTGACATGCGGGGGAATGGTAGTGAGTTTTTCCGGTAAAAGCCTGTGTATCATATGGAAGCATGTTGAGTTGTAACCTTTCTGAGGGGAGGAACAGGTTTATGCTTGCGCAGGCTATGCCATAGATCCCAGTCTCTTTGCAAATTGAGCCAAAATTCAGGGCCTGTTCCCAGGGCCTCTCCAATTGCAAGGGCAGATGAAGCACTAATGCCCCGTCGTCCATTAATAATTTCATTGAGTCTGGCATAAGGCCAACCGAGGTGACTGGGAAGGAATGCGGGGGACGGTTTCACTGGGCAAGCAGGATTGAGCAGATTATCAGGAAGTTCTTTCACCGGAGCGGATGTCCGCCTCGATCCAATTCTCAAGCAACAGCCCTGGCACCCGTTCAAATTCATTGATATTATTTGTTACAAGTATCAACCCGGATGCCCTGGCATGACCGGCAATCAGCATATCGTAAGGTCCTATGGGCTGACCGATAGTATACAGCGCAGCCCGTATCTGTCCGAAATGGTAAGCTGCTTTGCTATCGAGGGGCAGCACTTCAAGTCGAGCGACCAGCGCCTCAATGTCTGCCAGGTTCCGTTCCACCTGTTGTGAATGTTCTGCGCCAAACACCAATTCACCCAGGGTTACTGCAGAAATACACATCTCACTTTCATGCTTCTGAAAGCGTTTTTTTACCTGCTGCGGGCGTTTTTTCATCGTATAAATGACAATATTGGTATCCAGCAGATACTTCAGCATTACAAGGTTTCCCGAATCTGATCTTCCGGCTGCTTCCGCTCTGTCATGAAATCACTGGAAACACCTGACGCATCAAACCAGTCATCCCAGGATTGACCCGCCGGCACAATAATTCGCTTGCTGCCGATTGCCGTGATTTCAACATCCTTGACTGATTCCGGAAAGGCAATCTGCTTTGGAAGACGAACCGCCTGACTTCGATTGCTTTTAAAAAGTCTGGTTTGGACAGAAGACATCACGATACCTCCAGAAAAGGATTCATCTGTTTTGGTGATTCAAGTCGTCGGCATTCAGGAGACAAAATTCAGAATACCTATATACCTATTTACCGACATTTTAGATTATAGGAACTAATTAGGGATATGTCAACAGGATATCCCCTTGGACGTAGGAATGTGAGGGACGTTGACAATTTATACAACTTGTCTCTGCATGAAGACAATGTGTCTTCATAATTAATCGGCTATGTTACTTCTTTTCGCAAATTCAAACTGTTATGACGGGGCATTTTGCCACTCTAAGCATGAAAATTCGCCACCCGCTCGCTATGCTCGCTCGACACACACAGACGAACACAGACTCAGGCCATCTGCTAAACCTGTTTGAGATCGCTTCGCTGATGCACACATCGATTGCAGCGGGAATTTCCAAATCTACGCAAGAAATACTGAGGGGGGCATTTGTGGTCTCGGGGATATTTTGGATCGTCAGTCGGTGCAGTAAATGAGACACAGATTAAGCAATATATCGAGAACCAATCAGATGAATCTGGATCGTTCAAAGTATGGGATGAACCTGAGCCATAGGAACTTGAGTCGGATTCATCCGAAAATTCAGATGACTTTAAGTCTTAATGAGCGTTTACGCTCGAAACAACCTACCGGCTTTAGCCGGTGTCATTGAGTCAATCTAGTCAATAACGCAATTTCCAGTATAAGGTCAGTGTTATGTATCTAGCAAGGCAGTGTCAGAAAGACGGTAGCATAAAATATTTCATTAGGCATTCCTATCAGGACGAGGCAGATACATGGCTTAGCAAAAGCCTGTTTAGCTTGGGTCACGATCCTGAAAAATACATAGTTTATGTGGGGGATAGGGCATTCTATATTGACCCTTCTGTGGAGGAAGCCATCTCATCCCAGGGAGTTGTTTATAATTACTGTGAGCTGGAGGAGATATTTATGCCCTTTCTGGAACCTGAAATTCGCAGGGTCGTGGAACAATTTGGTAAACGTGGGGGTAAAAGGCGCAGATACAGCAAAGCGGAGCTTGCAGCCATGCAGAAGGTGATCCATCCTTTTGACCGGCGCAGACTATGCTTTCTAAAATTCTGTCATACAAAAATAGAGGAATTGTCAAACCAGCCTTTCTCTTTTTTCAATATCTTGCTCAATAAGTCCAGGGACGAAATAGAACAGGTCCTTGAGGATATGGAATTTATGCTTAGTCCACGTGAGAAAAGAGAGTACCTTTATGCCATATTTGATATTCCAAGGCGGTTTGTCCCAAGACTTACGCGCTTCATACCGGATGCCCAGGATCAAGACCTCATTGACAAATACTTGCTGAAGGAGATCTGCAAGCTTGACCAGGATTCCACTTTTTTAAACCAAGGCGCAGTCCCTTGGAAGGCAAAAGGCCTTCATCCTTATCTGCGGAAGTATCTGCTCCAGTACTTTGATGTTTTATACAAATGGCCAATTACTGACGGCAGTGCCGGACATAGCACTACAGGACATAAGGTGTGGCCGCCTCCTGCAAAATCCTCAGATGAAAAGTATTTTAAGACGATGGGTATAAGCGCCAGTGAATTTTCGCGCATTGGAAAGAAGGAATTTACTTTTTTGTTCAGACGCAAGGCCCAGGAGCTACATCCTGATAAGGGGGGAAACCATGAGGCGTTTATAGCGCTACAACAGGCATATCAGATCCTTATACATAGGAAGACATAGCAGGTTATACGGAAAAGCGTACTTTAAGGTGAGGGTCAGGATCATGAAAGATTTCAACCTGTGCGGTTAGGAATCTCCCCTTTTCTATGCCGCCAGTTTAAATTCAAGATCCCTGTTCTCAAACCACCTTTTATGTTCTTTATTTCTTTTAAGAGCTGTCACTGATGCAAGGGCTACGGAACCTGGTTTCGACCAGCTCATTCCATTATGCTTCTGACGGCCTGATACAATAAGGTCATTCATTTTCTCACCGATGTTGCTCGAATTGCGAAGGCCGAGCTGTTTTCTTATTGCATAG
>DFBI01000137.1 GCA_002367335.1 Syntrophaceae bacterium UBA3084
TTTAAAAAGGCTGCAATGAATAAGCAGAATTGTTGCGGTATCCTTGGAGGTGACAAAATGAAAAGCGTTCAAATAAAATCCCATGTTGGCAAAGACGGCATTTTACGCTTGCAGGTACCGGTGGATATATCGGACCAGGAGATGGAAGTATTATTAGTGCTGCAACCTGTTGGTAAGAAGACATCTGATATGCCGGAGTCGTCTGGATGGCCGCCTGATTTTTTCAAAATCACTGCCGGAGCATTCAAGGACAATCCCTTGAAAAGAGAAGCTCAGGGTGAATACGAGATTCGGATTTTTTACAAGACCACCAATAACTGATTCTTGAAAAGTAAAAATGACAGGAAACGCCACCATAACCCCATACCACGCCAAATATTTTGCCTACGAGCTGACAAAGCGCAGTTCATCTAATAGCATTGAAAAGCTTGCCTCATCGCTTCTCGATGCCCAGGTAGATTTGAATCCACACCAGGTGGAGGCGGCCTTATTTGCGTTCAGCTCCCCTCTTTCCAAAGGAGCAATATTGGCCGATGAGGTAGGATTAGGAAAGACCATTGAAGCAGGCATGGTTATTTCTCAGAAGTGGGCAGAGCGGAAAAGAAAGATTCTGATTATCGTGCCGTCCAATCTGCGTAAACAGTGGAATCAGGAATTGCTGGACAAGTTCTTTATCCCTTCACTTCTACTGGAGACATCCTCCTTTAATAAGGAAATAAAAAAGGGGAATTTAAACCCCCTTGTTCAGGATGAAATCGTAATCTGCTCATACCATTTTGCGCGGGCGAAGGAGCCTTATATCTCGCAAATAGACTGGGATTTAGTAGTAATCGACGAAGCCCATCGTTTAAGAAACGTTTACAAGCCGACAAACAAGATTGCCAATGCCATCAAAAGGGCTGTAGCTCACGCGCCCAAGATTCTTTTGACGGCAACGCCTCTCCAGAACTCCCTTTTGGAGCTGTACGGCCTGGTCAGTATTATTGATGATTATACTTTTGGAGATCTCAAGAGCTATAAAAATCAATTCACGCGGATTACCGGTGATGATATCTTTTATGATCTCAAAGAACGGCTCAAGCCAGTATGTAAGAGAACGCTTCGCAGACAGGTCCTTGAATACATCAAATTTACAAACAGAACAGCCATTACACAGGAATTTTTCCCCACCCCGGAGGAACAACAGCTCTACGATCTTGTTTCATCCTATCTGCAGCGCGATAAACTTTATGCCCTTCCTTCAAGTCAGCGGTCGTTAATGACCTTGATTCTCAGGAAACTCCTGGCGTCATCAACCTTTGCCATTGCAGGGACATTAGAGGGCCTGGCTTATAAACTGGAAAATGAGTTAATAAGAAACAATCAGCAAGCGGAAATGCAAACAACCATTTCCGAAGATTATGAAACCTATGAAGAAGTAGATGATGAATGGCGGGATGAAAACGAAAATGGAGAGGAATCTCCTGATGTAGAAGAAAGGCAATACACAGCCGAAGAGATAAAAGAGATTAAGGAAGAAATTCGTGACCTGAGAGAATTTCACAAGCTTGCACGTTCCATCATGCGTAATGCAAAAGGCGGTGTTCTGCTGACGGCCCTGAAAAATGGTTTTGCAGAGGCAGAGCGATTGGGCGCAAATAAAAAGGCCCTCATATTTACCGAATCGCGTCGCACACAGACCTACCTGCAGGAAATTCTCGACAAATCCGAGTATGCAGGAAAGATCGTCTTATTCAACGGCACCAATGCTGATCCAAGATCACGTGAAATCTACCGGAACTGGCTGAATAAAAATCAAGGCACTGACCGGATAACCGGATCAAAAACAGCCGACAAAAGAGCCGCAATCGTTGATTATTTCAGAGATGAAGCGATCATTATGATAGCCACTGAAGCAGCCGCAGAAGGACTCAACTTGCAGTTCTGTTCATTGGTTGCCAATTATGACCTTCCGTGGAACCCCCAGCGTATCGAGCAGAGAATAGGCCGTTGTCACCGGTATGGCCAGAAATATGATGTCGTGGTCGTCAACTTTCTCAATAAAAAGAACGCTGCTGACAAGCGGGTCTATGAGCTTCTGTCGGAAAAATTCAGGCTTTTCAGCGGTGTGTTCGGGGCGAGTGACGAGGTTCTCGGAAGCATTGAATCAGGCGTTGATTTTGAAAAGCGAATTGCCCAAATATATCAGAGCTGCCGAACACCCGAAGACATACAGTCCGCATTTGATCAACTCCAAGCAGAACTGGACGAGCAGATCGAAGATCAATTCAAGACAACACGTCAAAAACTGCTGGAATCTTTTGACGAAGAAGTGCATGAGAAATTACGTGTCAATCTCCGGGAGAGTCATGAGTATTTAAACAAATATGAAAACTGGCTCTGGCAGATTACACGATTTTATCTTGACTCATACGCCCGTTTTGACGGAGGGGAACACTCCTTTACCCTTATTAAAAATCCCTTCCCGAATGAAACAATACACCCCGGCCCATATCGGATCGGCAAGAACATTGAAGATGCCAATATCTATAGAGTTGGTCATCCATTAGCCCAACGTATTATTGATCAATGCAAAGAAAAGAAATTGCCGGATACTGAGCTTGTTTTCCAATATTCCGATGCACCCGCAAAGATCTCCGTTATAGAGCCCATCATTGGTATGTCTGGCTGGCTGAGTGCCGTGAATATGACAATTACATCCTTTGAAACAGAAGACTATGTGCTGCTTGCCGGTATATGTGATGATAGCGCAGTGCTTGATGAGGAACAGTGCCGGCGTTTATTTTCCCTTCCCGCTACGCTCTCGCCGTTTGAAAAACGTGATAGTTTAAATAAACCAAAAGAGCAACTGGAACAGATGCTTTTCGCTGAAGAAGCCACTATATTGCGGACTATAGCTGAGCGAAATGCCGATTTCTTTGATACGGAAATGGAGAAGCTGGACAAGTGGGCGGAAGATATAAAAAACAGTCTGGAGATCAAACTGAAAGAACTGGACAAGGACATAAAATTCCGCAAGACCGAATCAAAGAAGATTCTCAAGCTTGAGGAAAAGGTAAAGGCACAACGCGAAATCAAAGAGCTGGAAAGAAAAAGAAACGAGATGCGCATGAATCTTTATCAGGCACAGGATGAAGTGGAAGATAAAAAGGAAAAACTTCTTGACGATGTTGAGGCGCGGTTACAGCAAAACATCAAAAAGGAAAAGTTGTTTTTTACCAAATGGAAGGTTATATAAAATGACCGGGCAGTGACCAAGTAGTGACTATGTCTTAAACCGGCAAAGATAAAAGACCTGAGGTAGCCGATGTCCAAAAAACAAAGACTGGAACTTACCTGGATAGGAAAGGAAACCCAGCCGAAGCTGGAGCCGAGAATCCTCATTGAGGACCCTGAGAAATCCTACGGCGATAAGAACAGCGAAAACATGCTGATATACGGTGACAATCTCCTTGCGCTGAAGGCGCTGGAGCAGGATTTTGCGGGGGAGATCAAGTGCGTCTATATCGATCCGCCGTATAACACGGGAAATGCCTTTGAGCATTATGACGACGGGTTGGAACATTCGCTTTGGTTAAGCCTTATAAAACCTCGCCTTGAATTGTTGAGAACGCTTCTTTCCGATGATGGAAGCATCTGGATTTCAATTGATGATGATGAATCACACTATTTGAAAGTGCTGTGTGATGAAATATTCGGGCGCAGAAACTTTGTGGCCAATGTTATTTGGCAAAAGAAATATTCTCCTCAAAATGATGCGAAATGGTTAAGTGATAGCCACGATCATATTCTTGTATATGGTAAAAACAAAGAACGATGGAGGCCAAACCTTCTACCAAGAACTGATGAAGCAAACAAACGATACAAAAACTTTGACAACGATCCAAGGGGATTATGGAAATCAAGTGGTTTGGATGTAAAAACGTATTCTACGGCTTATGATTACCCTATAAAAACACCGTCTGGTAGAATTGTGACACCCCCTAAAGGGTATTGTTGGAGAGTATCAAAAGAAAGATTACAGGAGCTTATTAATGATAATCGGATATGGTTTGGTAAGGATGGGAATAATGTACCAGCTATAAAGAGATTTTTAGCTGAAGTACAAGAAGGAATGGTGTGTAAAACTATCTGGTTGCGTAATGAAGTAGGTGACAACCAAGAGGCAAAAAAAGAAACAAAGGATATTAACGATGTCGAAGTATTTGCAACCCCAAAACCAGAGCGGTTAATCCAGCGTATTCTTACACTGGCTTCAAACGAAGGTGACTGGGTCCTCGATTCCTTTCTCGGCTCCGGGACAACCTCCGCCGTCGCCCATAAAATGGGCCGCAAATGGATAGGGATCGAACTGGGTGAACATTGCCACACCCATTGCCTTCCCCGCCTGAAAAAAGTGGCGGATGGAACCGATCAGGGCGGCATCTCAAAATCGGAAAACTGGAAAGGCGGAGGCGGATTCAAATACTACTATCTTGCCCCCAGCCTGCTCAAGGAAGACAAGCACGGCAACTGGGTGATTGATGAACGATACAATGCGGATATGCTGGCGGCTGCCATGGCAAAGCACGAGGGATTCAAATACAATCCCGATGAAGAGATTTACTGGAAACAGGGACAATCAACGGAAAAAGACTTTATCTTTACCACTACGCAGTTTGTCACCGTTGAGACTCTGGACAAAATCAGGGAGGAAATGAAGCCCGGCGAAAGCCTGCTCATCTGCTGCAAATCATTTCAGAAAGCCTGCGAAAATCAATATTCGGAAATCACCGTCAAAAAAATACCGGGGATGCTCCTCGGCCGATGCGAATTCGGCAGGGAGGATTATAGTTTTACTATCGTTGCCATGCCAGTCGACCCTGATGCCCCTGATTTCGTGCCGTCGGGTCCTGGAAAAGAAACACCAGGGAAAAAGAAAAAGAGCGCTATGGAACAGGAAGAACTTTTTTGATTAATGTGCCGTAATAAAACCGGGAGACAATGACAATGGATCGTATCGCGACTTCCATCAAAAACCGCTTGAGCCTGAGGGCACCCCAGGCAGAAAGTCTGGCAATACTTACCGATCTGGTCGGCAAATTGACCCTGCAGAAAGACGTCGATCTGCAAATCGCGCTTGACAAGGTAAAGAGTGCATATCCGACATGTACGGATTTTGAAAGAGATTTTACATCTATCTGTTTTGCCCTGGCAACCGGTGTCGGTAAGACCCGTCTCATGGGTGCGTTTATTGCCTATCTGTATCTGCATAAAGGAATTAAGAACTTCTTTGTGCTGGCGCCCAACCTCACTATTTATAACAAGCTTATTGATGATTTTTCGCTGCCAAACAGCCCCAAATATGTCTTTCAGGGTATTGGTGAATTTGCGACGATGAGGCCTCGCATAATTACAGGTGATAACTACCGGTATGCTTCCCAGACAACCATGTTCGATTCCGAAGTTCATATCAACGTCTTCAATATATCAAAGATCAACGCAGAAACAAGGGGCGGGAGTATGCCGCGGATCAAGCGGCTTTCAGAATACCTGGGAGATTCTTATTTCAATTATCTTTCCAATCTCGACGATCTTGTATTGCTCATGGATGAATCCCATCACTATCGCGCGGACAGGGGAATGGAGGTTATCAACGAATTAAACCCAATTCTCGGATTAGAGCTGACGGCAACTCCACAAGTGGAAAGGGGACAAAACACAATCAAATTCAAAAACGTCGTGTATGAATATTCGCTGGCAAAGGCGATTCCTGATGGATTTGTCAAAGAGCCTGCTGTGGCTACACGCAAAGACTTTGATCCTACACATTATTCTGCGGAAGAGCTTGACAGGATTAAAATGGAAGACGGCATACGAATCCACGAAGACACCAAAGTGGCCCTTGACATATACTCGCGGGACAATAAAACACAGCAGGTAAAACCCTTCGTTCTTGTCGTTGCCAAAGATACCGACCATGCAGGCAGGTTGAAAGAACTGATTACCTCCAATGCATTTTTTGAGGGGAATTATGCCGATAAAGTCATGGAAATTCACTCTGTTCAAAGTGGAGCGGAAAAGGAAAAAAATATTGCCCTGCTCGTTTCGCTGGAGAACCCCGACAACAAAATAGAAATCGTAATCCATGTAAATATGCTCAAAGAAGGTTGGGATGTGACAAATCTTTATACGATTATACCTTTGCGGACTGCGGCATCAACAACACTGCGGGAACAGACAATAGGACGGGGATTGCGCCTGCCTTACGGAAAGAGAACTGGAAACGATAAGGTTGATAAACTGACGATTGTAGCGCACGATAAATTTCAGGAAATCATTGATATAGCGAATGATCCCGGATCAATTATCAAAAAGGAGAATATCATTGAAATCGATCCGGGGGACATAGTTCAGAAGAAGGAAGTAATTACGTCTCTTTCAAATGTCGAAGAAAAATTTAAGGAAGCCCGAGCACGCATTGAAGATATTGTCGAACCGGAAGAAAAAAGGAAGGCATGGATCAGCCTTGAACTGAAGCAGACAATACTCGATATCCTTCCTGAGCTGAACAGAGAAGCAAAAAATGTCAATGAGCTTACGAGAACGGAGATCAAGGAAATTGCCATCGACAAAATAAAGCGCAAGATATACGGCGATCCTCAACAGTCTTTGTTCGCCTCAGAGGCGATAGCTGAAGTTGAAAAAGTATATGAATCAGTTGTGGTTGATTTTGCGGACAATATTATCGAAATCCCAAGAATTACGATCCAGCAGAGCGATGATGTACTGTCGGGATTCAAGGATTTTGACCTTGACACCGGAAGTTTGAATTACCAGTCTGTATCTGAAGAGATTTTGATTAAAAAACTTCGTGAGCAGGAAAACAGCACGGATATTGTTATAGGAAAAGGCAGGATTATTCCTGATAGTCTTGAAAATATCATAGTAAACGAACTTATCAACTTCCCGGAGATAGACTACGATAGCCAATCTGATATGCTATTCAAATTGGCGGGCCAGGCCATTGAAAAGTTCAGGACATATCTTGTTGAAGACGATGTTACCAATGTTGCGCAATATCACAAAAAAGAAATCGGAAACTATATCTATGCACAGATGATGGACCATTTCTATTATGAAATGCCGGGGTTTATAAAAACTACAGCGCGCCCTTTTACAAAAATAGAAGAGCATAATTTCTCAAAATACACAGAGGATAATATCTATCATTACGCGGAAACAATTACGCCAACCAACTCCATACCGTCTAAGGTATTCAGCGGTTTCAAGAAGGCCTGTCATAATCTTTATAAATTCGATTCTAAAACGGAAAAAGACTTTGCCTGGATACTGGAAAATGACAAGTCGGTTTTAAAGTGGCTTCGCCCTGCCGAGAAGCAGTTCCATATTTATTGGAACCATGATTCGCGACGTTATCATCCCGATTTTGTGGTTGAAACAGATAATATTATCTACCTGGTTGAAACAAAAAAAGAAGGTGATATTAATTCATCGGATGTTCAGGAAAAGGCACGGGCAGCAGATCAGTATTGTGCCCATGCAACAGAATACACAACCCGCAACGGTGGCAAGCCTTGGAAATACGTTTTAATCCCCCACAATGCCGTCATGGGAAACATGAGCGTCGAATATCTCATGAAGAATTTTGAGTATAAAGATGGGTAACCCTTGCACGATTTTACGAAATAACCTCCCAGTACCTTTGGGAGGGCCCATCATGTGAAACGAGAAAATGAAAAAAAGGGGGGGTATTATTACAAAGGTGATGATATCCATGTCCGCATAATCACTTGTTGGGTTTCTTGAGAGGTAAACAATGAATAAAGCACAGCGACTGTCAATCTTTTTGGGTAGTCTGGTGATTCTTGCCATTGTCGCGCTTCTCCTCTGGTCGCACCTCGCGCAGTTACCAAACACACCACGCATTGTGCTGATCACATCCTTAATCATGCTCTCCTTCGTTACCCTCTGCCTCGAACACTTTTTTACAAAGCCCACCGATGTCTTGGCGTCAACTCTTTCAATCATCATGCTTCTGACACCATTGCACAGTCAGCTCGGTAATCTGGGGGTATGGTACGGGATATTTCTTGGGTACTCATATCTACTCATGCTTACAGCATTGGTTGCCCTTTTCCTAGTTGACGACACCAAACCATCCGAAGCTGTACAGAATAGAATTGCAGGTGCACTAAAAACACTCGCCGTGCACTTTGGTACGGGTCGCTTTCTGTTTTTCGGTTTGTTTGTCATTTGCATGTTAGCCTATGTAGACAGCCAATCTACAGACTTCCTCATCCTGTTTACCTACGCCTCCGTTTTGCTTTTGATTAATCCCAAATCTGCAGTATTCAGCACGGCAAGGCTACTGCGTAGTAGCGACGAAGAGATCGGAACTATTTTCGGGGTTCAGTCGAAGAACACCTTCTTGGTCCGGCTTCATCCAACCCACAAACCTGTTCGTCGATACGGGTGTGTTGAGTTCACGTATTCAATGGATGACAGTCATAGAGTGTTCAGGGGCCTGATTCTTGACAACTATTTGTTGAATGAGCAGCAATGGATCAAGGTTCTGACAAACCCGAGGATAACCGAGGCACTAGAATATGCCCCCCAATGCGAACAGCACAAGTCCAATCGCGTCTACCATCTTGAGGTTGAGGAGCGGCCTCAGATTCTCTCCCGTTTCGTTGGTGTCATTCTTGAAGAGTCAAAGATCCAGGCGATCAGGTTCGAGTACTCGCATGTTGTTCCATTGAGCGAAGGTGATCTGCTGGAGGTCGACATCCAAGAAAAGAGGGTTCTATATCAAGTTGTACAGGGCGTGACAGACATCGAAGCATTGGAGGCCAAGAATGAAACTGGCCTCATTGTTGGTGAAGCTGTTCAACTCGGAATGTGGAACCAGGATTTACGTTCATTCGAGCGCTTTGGTTGGGTTCCCGACATCAATACCCCCGTGTTTCTCGCAGCCAATATACAACATACAGATTTACAACCGCATGAGATGCAAGTTGGTCATGTGCCAGGCACCAATTATCCCGTGACAATTGATCTGCAGGATGCGGTTACACATCACTTGGCTATACTCGGCGTGACTGGTTCCGGGAAATCGGTATTCGCTCGCAATCTGATTCGCAAAGTCGTCAGTGAAGACTTCAAGGTTATCTGTGTTGACTTCACGCAAGAGTATGCAGGCAAGTTCACCGACCTGAACATTGAGTCGATCGCCAACTCAGGCGAGCAGAGCAATCTGTTCTCCGCGATTGATACCGTTGCTACTGAGCAGTGCAAATTCAAGAACCAGCAAATAGCCAGCGTGATTGAGAAGGGCGAGAAGAACATTGGCAATACGTTCTATACAGCGATAAAGCGATTCCTCGAATCCGATGACCACAGCATTGCACTCTTCGAACTACCCGATGTCACGAACACGACGGGCATACTTGACTATACGAAATGGTTCTTCAAGGCGCTGTTTTTAATCGCACGCAAACACGCGAACTTCGGGAAGCGTCTATGCATCGTTCTTGAGGAAGCACACACGGTCGTACCTGAATGGAACTTCATCGGCGTTGCCGAACGCGATGCTCAATCCCTCGTGAATAGTATTGGCCAGATCGCCCTTCAGGGGCGGAAGTACGGTGTAGGATTCATTGTGATCGCCCAGCGCACAGCAAATGTGTCGAAGACGATTCTAACGCAATGCAACTCAATCGTTGCATTCCAACAGTTTGACAAAACAAGTTCCGACTTTCTATCGAACTATATGGGGCCTGAAATGGTGGACGTACTGCCTAACCTTCGACAGCGTCAGGCAATAGGGGTTGGAAAAGGCTTTACCTCGAAGATCCCCATCATATTCCATGTTCCAGAGATCATTGAATAGACCCAACACAAAGCGTTGCTCAGCGACGCGGTAAACCCTGCGCGAGAACGCAGTCGCTATCTGAAGAAATATGGAGGAAAAACTGATGAAATGGAAAGAGTGGTTAGAAAAATGGAGTATGACATCTCTAAAGATTAAAACTCCTTTTCTTGAAGCGGATTGGCAACCAAAAGATGAAGATAAAGACGCTGCTTGGGAATTATATATTGAACTCCTTACAAGAATTGCCACTCAACAATTACCAAAGGAAAATGGAGATGAGGCTACAGCATTAGAGGGAGTGCATAAGCTTTTTGAACTAACGAGAGAAATAATCAAGCGACATGGCCGTGAATGTATAGAATTTACAAAAATTGCTATTGCGATTTTGAATCAAATAGTTCGTCCCTTTACAGCAAAATGGCATAAAGAAATGCTTGCAAATGCGTTTACTGATTCTCATAAATGTGATGAGTTCAGAAATGAACTCTCAGAACTTCAGAACATTTTAGGAAGTTATACCAAAATGCTTTCAGATATGGCTGGGGTCGAAGATTTGACGGAATTGGAGGAGCGCAATGGCTAAACATAAAGTTTTCATTAGTTATCATCATTTTAATGATCAGGCTTACAAGGAAGAGCTACTAAGGTTGAATTATTTGCACGATATTTTTATTGATGCCTCAGTTGATACAGGTGGCATAGATGACAATTTAAGCGATGATGCCATTCGTCAAAAAATACGCGATGAATACTTAAGGGACTCTACCGTAACTGTTGTACTTGTTGGTACTGACACCAAGAATCGTAAACACGTGGACTGGGAAATTTACTCAAGCATGTTTGATGGAACTGTAAACAAGAAATCTGGTGTGCTTGTTATTCAGCTGCCTGACACAGGCTGCACGACTTATACTGCAGCGCATGGCGATGACGAGAAAAATACGATTTACCCTGAAAATAGTAACTGGGTTAGCGTTAAGACTAGAGCTGACTATGAAAAGCGATATCCATATTTGTCCGACAGAATAATCGATAATTTATTGCAAAGTGACGCTAAGGTTTCGGTGTCTAATTGGACAAGAGTTACTGACGATATTGAGAAATTACGCTTTTTAATTAATGTAACATTTAATGATAGAGCTGGCTGTGACTACGATTTAAGGCGCACGATGAGGCGCGCTAACTCGTAGCATTAATACAGCTAACGACGCAAAAAGCCGCGCGACTGCTTTGTGACGTTATACCTGTAGGGAAAATACATGAGTTACGATGAACATGATGCAGCAATGGATGAGTTTTATGATCGTATTAGCGAAGAGCTTTATCCCGAGCACAAGGAGCAAGCCATTGATGAATTCATCGAAGAGAGAATGTGTTCCTACTATTTAGAAAACCCAAATATTATTCAAGCACCTATAGATAGCTACCACCATGCAAATGAGTTGCTACAGGTGTCTCACCGGTGTGCGTTGGTAATGTACACCACTTCAATAGAACTATTTCTTAAATCGGTCTTATTGCGACCTGTTCTATATGGCATGATTCACAATGAAAACATCGCGAATATGATTGTTGATTCTTCTATAGGTCGATCTGGATTCAGCCGCTATAATAAGCTGCTGAGTCAGCTTTGCTATCATGCAGCGAACATTGAGCTTTCCAAAATTCATGGTATGGATAACAAGCCAATTTTGGTAGAAGCTGAAGAAGTTCAACAAATTCGGAATCGGGTAGTGCATCAAGGCTATGCCGCATCAGTCGAAGAAATGGGCAAAGCAAAGAATATCGCATCATTGATTCTCGCCCAAGTCGTTGAGCCAGTGTTGAATAATATGGATTTGGTTATAGGTTCAAATGAAAATGGTTTTGCTGTTATCAAGGCATAACATCTCAGGAGATGAGTTGTGATTTTAGGAAAAAAGACATTAGAAAAGCTCAGGGAACTGATTAACGAAGAAACTGAATATCGTTCAGGGCCAAAACTTGTTCAATTTTTTAATGAGCTCGGATTCAATGATGCATATGGTCAGGGATTTCCTTCGCGATGGATGTTTACAGATGAGAAGTTAAGTCTCATCAATGGCACGCCGGGACTCGATAAATGCATTAAAAATGTATTTGCTCCAATCAATTTTATTGAGAGTGCAAATGATTTGGACAATTTTATTAAAGACTTCAATAAGTATCTATCCTTTGATAAATGGAAGGTTGTAAGGAATCACGCAGAGATAGGATTCCAGAAACTAGATAGGATTGATTTTGAAACACCAGAAAAGAAAGTAGATGAAGATGGGTTTTTAAGCCAAGAGTTCTCTGATTTAAATCTAAATAGCATAAATTTAGAAAGTGCAATAACAAACGCCTTGGAATACAGAATAGATGAAATTGAAAAGTGCTTTGCAGCCAATGCTCCATTATCAGTAATACTATTGGCTGGCAGCACTCTCGAAGGTATTCTGCTCGGGGTAGCTACACGTCATCCTATGCAATTCAATTGCTCAAATAGCTCGCCTAAAAATAAAGAAGGCAGAATTAAACAATTTCACGAATGGACTCTGGCCAATTTCATAGATGCTGCAAAAGATATTGGGTTAATACAGCATGACGTCCACAAATTCAGTCACGCACTTAGGGATTTTAGAAATTATATACACCCATTCGAGCAAGTAAGCACAGGTTTTAGTCCATCTATGTATACAGCAAAAATATGTCTGCAAGTACTGAAAGCAGCCATACATCAAATAAACGAAAATATCAAAAAGATTAGTGCATAACAATGTGGAATATAGAACTTCCCATATTTCCTTCGGGTTTTTCCCTTCGCAGGTTAGTGAAGAAGGTATTTGACACGGATCGGCCAAAAGCCTCCCTTGTCGAGGTTGGAACCGGGCCCACGGACTCACGGAAAGTCTACATCCTTAATGTGTAGGATGGCAGGGGTCTTGATATGAACGCAGGAGGTATTCATTAAATGAAAACCACATTATTTAAAGAAGTCGGATGGTTTCTATCAGCGCTTATTGACAATATTGACATGGGCATCATTGGTCTTCCCGATATTCAGCGGCCATTTGTTTGGAAGGCGGCAAAAGTTCGAGATCTTTTTGATTCCATGTATAAAGGCTTTCCTGTGGGCTATCTCCTTTTCTGGGAAAATGGCTTGGAAAATGGACATAAGCCGATAGGAGTGGACAAGAAACAAGAAGTGCCCAATCTTCTAATCATCGATGGACAGCAACGGCTCACCGCGCTCTATTCTGTCATGAAAAATGTTCCAATTGTAAAGAAAGACTATACACAGCAAAAGATAATGATTTCATTTCGCCCGAAAGATCAAGAAAATTCCGGCGACGCAATACTCAAATGATGCGAGTGATTATTTCAGGCAGCAGGGGAATACTGACATATGAACAAACAAATAAATACCGGTGAAATAGTCATATATCAGACTGAAGACGGACAGGCATCTTTAGAGGTTAACCTGGTTGAAGAAACTGTTTGGCTGGATGCCCATCAGATGGCGAAACTTTTTCAGCGGGATAGGACAGTTATTGTCAGGCACGTAAGAAATATCTATCAAACCGGTGAACTGTTGCGCAATTCAACCTGTGCAAAAATTGTACAGGTTGCTCAGAATGGCAAAAAAAGGGTAATGGATTTCTATAACCTGGATATGATCATCTCTGTCGGTTATCGCGTGAATTCATTACGAGGCACCCAATTCCGTATCTGGGCCAATAAAGTATTGAAGGATTATCCTGTCTCACTGGTTACGCGCTTAATGAAAAGAGATTACAATCTCAGATTGAAAAATATGGGGCGCTGGAACAGTCGATTAAGCTTATCGATAATATCGTTGATCGCAAACTGCTTTCCACGTCTGAATCTGAAGGTCTCTTGATGGTTATTGGTGATTTCAGCTATGCTCTTGATACGCTTGATCGATACGATTATGGGAAGCGGTAGTAATCGAGGTGACAGGATACTAAATTGAAAACCAGTGTAAGATGTTCTATATTGTGCTGAAACCCCCGCTTGACACACAAGTTTTCTCTTCGTATATTTCCAATATAAAAAAGATTGTCGCTGAAAAATACATTTTATGAAGAAAAGGGATAAATCATGGATGGGAAACTCCTTATAATCTCATTTGCTGTTATCGTAATCGTTTTCATCATTCTATTTGGAAGGCGTGTTCGTGCACAGTACGGGTCCATCAAGCCGAATGGGAAAGTCATGAAAAGCTTTGAAACATATGAAGTTAAACCTGACTTGATTTATTATTTCAGTGGTTCGGAGATGAGACCCACTGCTATAATTGGTGTGGACAAAAGATTGACTCTCAATTCAGAACTATGGAAGAGGATAGATGCGACACAAGAGCTTAAGGTCCTGATTCAAAATATAAAGGAAAATGTGTCTGAGTACGAAGAAACGCTCCATGGATTCGATATACTTGACAACACGGGAAAATATATAGGTGAGTGGTTTTCAATACTTGGCATTCATACGGTTATAAAAACGGGGGAAGACAATAAAATAACGATTACTACACCCCCAATCGATACGTACAGGGAGGAAATCTAAAAGAGGGATTAATACAGTGACCAACGGTTTCGTGCAAGACGCAAGTAAATCATGGCAAAAGAAAAAATTACAAGAAGGCAAAAGGACATACCCCGTCTATTGAGAGAGAGAAAGCTTAAAAAAAGGCAGGGGGAAAGGGGTAAAAAGAAACAATAGGGTAATTCCGGGGACGCGATACTTAAATAATGTGAGCGAATATTTCAAGCAACAAGGAATGATGCAGGAATTGCTCACAGGGAGGATACGCTTGGTATGAAGGAAAACCAGAGCATAGAATGGAAAAAGTCTTGGCGTGATGAATATATCAAGTGGATCTGTGGCTTTGCCAACGCTGCCGGCGGCACGCTCGTTATCGGCAAAAACAATAAAGGCATTGTCACCGGTGTTGATAATGCGGGGAAACTTCTCGAAGACATTCCAAACAAGGTCAGAGATATTCTCGGCATAATAGTCGATGTAAATCTGAAAACAGCAAAAGGGAAAGACTTTCTGGAAATCCCAGTCGATGCCTATCCCTATCCGGTGAGCTCTATAAAGGACAATACCATTATCGCAGTGGAAGCACCAAACAGGAGCTCAAGGGTGCTGCCCTGAATGCCTTTCTCCTGAAAAAATATGGTCTGCACTGGGACGGTGTCCCGGTGCCGAATTTACTGCCCGATTCTCGTGAGGAAAAAGCGTTTGAACTTTTCGCGGGGAAAGCCGTCAAAAGAAAGCGTCTGGAAGATTCGGTATTGCGGG
>DFBI01000229.1:0-259 GCA_002367335.1 Syntrophaceae bacterium UBA3084
GTATGTACTATAATTCACAAACTTCGGGTCACCCCCATTGATCCCATGTGTCTCAGAAAATCCACTCCTAGAGAGGTAGCCGCCGCTTGCTGATTTAGTACAGTAGTTATAATCGCCTTCAAACCCTGTAAAATCCCCTTCTGGTATATCAGTAAAATGATACCATCCATAACTATCACCATCTGGATAAGAGGAACATCCGATAAAGATATTATTTTTAATAATCGTATGGTGGGCATAGGCATACGTTGTTTCTCCA
>DFBI01000229.1:329-6648 GCA_002367335.1 Syntrophaceae bacterium UBA3084
TGTTATTATAGAACTTACAATAAGGAATGGTAAACTGTAAAACGCCACCAACATTCACAAAAACATTGTTTCTAAAAGTCCAGTTGCCATAATTTACATCTGGATGTTCATCACCGGTAAGCAACATGCCTATAGAGGCAGGTGAATCCTTGAAAAGATTTTTTTCAATCAGCATGTTATTGGACTGCTCTGCGTTGTTATTGTAAATTTGAAAGATGTCTGCATGAGCTGTGCCTCCTGTATATAGGTTATCTACTGTGTTATTTCTAAAAATGTGGCCTGTACCAAACATGCGTATGGCATCTCCTAAACTATCTTTCCATAGATTGTTTTCAATAAGAATGTTTGATGTATTTGTTCCTGTAGTCATTATTACCAGTTCAGTTCCTGTATTAAAATCTTGGAAGGTATTCCCGCTGATTGTGCAGTTTGCAGAAGGGGGATCGATTGTGGGATGTGAGGAAATTGCGAGTCCCCCTGCTGGCCCCTCAAAAATGCAGTTTTGTATAATGGTATAGTCACCCCGGGTATATAGTCGAACACCGGAAAAAGTAAATCCATCTATGGTAATATAATGCCGTGCAGTAGAATACGACCCGACATTCCAAGCTCCAGTGATAGTAACAGTTCCTTCAGCCTTATAGGTTATGGGACTGCCATCTGAGCCGCTTGTAGCTATTGTTACTGCTCCTTCATAAGCACCTGCCTGGACGAGCACAGTGTCACCCGCTATCATTGTATTTGCGGCTTCCTGGATGGTTAGCAAGGGATGATCTTGCGAGCCATCATTACTATTACTCCCCGCTGTTGATACATAATATGTAGCCCCATTCGCTAGTGGAATGTCAGCTAAACTTAGTGAAAGAATAAAGACTAAAGAAACAGCAATTTTTATGAAATTTTTGTTCTTCAACATTTTTAATACCTCACATTATTTTTTCAAGATCATTGAATGATAAAAATCAAAAACTACGATCGCCTCAAAAAAGACCTGTTTCCCAGATCAATACTTAAATAAATCTGTCAAAAAAACAATTTTTATAGTGACCAGTATGCTATGTTCAAGAGTCGTGATTTATTAACATATATATATTAAAGGGTTGGTATATTCAATGAATTTCTTCATATTCGATGTGTGAAATGTGTCTCACTATCATAAACATTATAGAGCAGTAACGGTCTCTCTTATGTTGGTTCGGTGGAGAGGGAACCGGGATCTTTAAATAAACTGCTGACAGTGGAGATCATTGCCAGGAGTAAATACCAAAACACTATTATCTGATCAAAATAACTTACTGATACAAAGGAAACGATATGAGCAAAAAGAGTGGCGCCCATGGCCCAGAGAATTATTCTTATGGCAAATGGTTCATCTTTCGAATCTTTAAGCGTTTGGCCTATGTCTCGGAAACAAAGCACAATTACAGTAGTGAACAAAATCAATGTGATCATACCGCCATTCACACCTACTTGGATAAACTGGTTGGTGATGTCTGCCTGATCAGGGCTCCACGTTACCCCAGTCGGCATCCAGTGTCGGGTGTATGTTGTGCCAATGAGCCACCATTCATCAAAATGACGAATGGCTGTATCTATTAGTTCTGACCGGTGCCATCCACTACCACCTATGAGATGCCCCAGGCGGGCGATTAAAAACCAGACCGGCGCTTTCATGACCATGTGAAGCGCTATTAAACTGAAGAGTATGCCCCATCGGATAACGCGCATGTGTTCCCGAAAGCGCCACATCAACATTCCGATAATTGCAAACAGGTAGGCCATGGCAGGACCACTCGAATGTGCCGTTATCACAATAATTGTTGCTGCGATAAATCCTGTTATTGCGAGTGCTTTTGTTCCCTCATTTTTGAACCACATTGCAATAAAGAAAGGGATCGATGTGGCCCCGAAAGTTCCTGCGAGGATCGGATGAGTAAAAGACCCCTGGCAACGTACACTTCCTTCACGGATTAAACTGAACATTGGTACGCCACCGAATATATAAAATAAGTTTTCCCCGGTAGCCTTTTCAACCAGCATCAAGCCTGCGAGAGGCACTATAATGATGGCGAGAGTTTTTAATAACAGATTTATATTGTCAAAATCTCGTATTAAAATCCGAAAGAAGAAATAAAGTCCGATTGCGTTATATGCGAATCCAAGGCTGCTGATTAACGCTGCAGTAGTATCCCATAAAAAAGTATAAGTAATAATAGCTGAAATAACATACAGAATCAAAGCCTTATCAATTGTATTAAATTTTATCGAAGATAGTTCTCCTCGTATAACAATGCGTATCCAGCAAAACAATAAAATGATCCGCATTATGGTCAAATCAGCGGTCGCAATTACTATTCGCTGAGCAAGCGTCATATAACAAGCCGAAATCAAGATAGGAATTACTGCATATCGCCGAGGGAGTAATAGCGTTATGATACCCATCAAGAGTGTAAGTGAAAGGCTTATTCCAGTTATGTTGGTCATTGGTTTTTGGGTATTAGCGTAGTTAAAATTGATGAAATAATTACTGAAGATGCCTTCATGAAAAGTCGGATTTCCCTTCCCCTAGTGAGATGGGATAAGAGAGAGGGGGCATTTCTGACTTCCAACGAGCTCATTTATCAAGTTCGTTGCTCATAGGATGCCGCTTGCGGTATAAACCAACTTTTTACGAAACCATTTTATATGTTCTATGCGAAATGTTTCACTTACTGATTACTGGTAAAAAAGGATAAAAATCCGATTCTTAATCGTTTACGTTGTTCTTTCCTGAGATAGCGAATAAAGTCAGCCGACACGGGTATTTCCGGCCTGAGAATAAACGACCGGGAATACCCGTATAGTCTAGAAAAAGCATACGATATATGTGATCTTTTCTTTAACCTATAAAGACACTTGAAGATTTCGAAGACTGGATCACTGCCGAGAGAATAATCCATTAATCCCTGGCGAAAGCCTTCCTTTACGCTACCTTTTGTTCCTAAAGTAGGTTTATGGTGAAGAACCTGTAATTCAGGGAACGATTCAACTTCCCATCCTTTCATGCGTGCTACCACTTCAGCATACCAATCTTCACCACCGAATTCTAAGGGTAGAAAACCTGCAATATCTTCATAACATTCGCGTCTGAATATTTGTATGCCACCCGCAACTGAGTCAACACTGTTAAATGGACGACTCTTAAAATGTCCCTGATTATTTTCATAAATATATCCACCGGTAACACCTAACTTAGGGTATCTTATAAATTTATCAAGAATAAGTTCATAATAGTGCGAACCGTGAAAGGTTATGTCGGCATCTAAATGGCCAATAAAATCAAAATGATATTTTTTAATAATATTATATCCTGTATTAAGAGCAAAAACTTTTGAAGCGAAGTTATGGCTTTGTTTTCTCTTTTCAATTCTGATGTATTGTATGAACTCGTGTTTTGAAGAATATTTTTTTATAATTTCATCAGTACGATCCATAGAACCATCACTTACTATAATCCAATGTTTGGGAAGAAGGTTTTGCGCAAGAACAGATTGTATGGTCTTTCCTATATAAGCTCCTTCGTTATAAGCAGCGGTTATAAGTACATAAGGTTTCATAGACACATTATTAATCTTTCATTATTTGATTGGGGGGAATAAAGTTGCATTAATTATTGTGGTGCTTATATGAAAAAATTAATTTAATGCCCGCAATATTTTGTTTTATCTTATGAATGGCTTTTGATTTTTTGGATGGCTTAACCACATATAAAAAAACATTCCAAAGCAGTCTTGATAGATGCCTTAAAAATAAAATTAGCAAGAAACTCGTTATAGTTAAAATACTATGATGCTTTTGCCAATATTGTATCATTGCACGTTCTCGTTCTAAGGAAAATCTTAGCGGAGAGTTAGAAGAACTTCCTCCTCCGTAATGGATAGCTTCAGCTTCCGGAAAGAAAACAATTTCCCAATCGGCATTCCAGAAACGTTTACACCAGTCTATATCTTCAGAATATATGAAAAAACGCTCATCAAAAAGACCGACTTTATTCATCGCTTCTCTTCTAACAGAGAGAAAACAACCGGCCAGAACATCAACAGATCTGATCGTCTCGTGGTTAAAATAAAACATCTGATCACTTGAAACCAGATCATTTGATGGAAAGATTTTGTTTAAACCAACGGCTGAACAGAAGTTGTTCCAGAGCGAGGGAAATTTGCGGCAGGTAACCTGGAGCGTTTCATCAGGATACAGGATTCTCGGGCCTGCCATGCCAATTTGGGGGTTTGCCCCCATAAAATCATGAAGTCTGTCAATAGTGCCTTCGAGGACTTCTACATCAGAATTGATCAGGTATAAGTATTGTCCCTTGCTCTTTTGAAGTCCGATGTTATTGGCTTTAGCAAACCCGAGATTTGTTTCATTTTGGATGAGTATTGCTTCGGGATAATTTTCTTTCACAGCTTCTGGAGACCCGTCAGAAGATGCATTATCCACAACAATAAGTTCTATACTGTGTGCTGTTTGTTCCCGATATAAACTTTCCAAGCATTTAAGCAAAAAATATCTAGCGTTCCAACTGACTATAATAACCGATATATCTACCATGATAAGCCTATCCCCCATTGTCAAGACAAAAACAGAGTTGTTTAAGTAAGAAGCCTGTTCTGAAACTTTCCTTTTGCTGAATGTTCAATTTCGTTCCAAAGTTCGAGAAAGGGGAAATTTTAATCAGAGGAATATATTGTATATTTCTTAGATTAAAATTGAGCCTGATGCAGAAATTAGTCAAAAGAGGACGTTATGCAACAGTCTCTATTTCTTAAAGATGTCTTTGCAACGAGCAACTAAATGGGAGAAGAACCTCATTGTTTAATTATGCTGATGGATCGTAATTTCTGAGTTGGTGGGTTACGGTGCCATAACCCACGAAGTAAGAGACGTTTTATGGTTCCAGCAATTGTTTTAATTTTCATATGTAAGGTATTTCTTTTCCAAACAGAAAAAAGTGAAAATCCTTTAAATTCCGGTGTTGGGATAAAAAGTAATTTTATTGCCAAAAGTCTTCCAAACAATTCTTTGCGCCTTTCCGGAAGACCCTGTGCTGCAAAAACTGCTTGTGTGTTAGATCGTTTTAAATCAAGATACCCAGCTTCCATAGCTTTATGAAGAATTTCTTTTCCTCGTTTAGATCGAACAAGTACAAGAGACATGCCGGGATTAGGTATATCTTTTTTATATATGTGCCAGGCATCACCGGATGCAATGTCGGCAAATTCTCCCAAACTGTCCGGGCATAATTTACAGCGGAAAGAACGGTATTTTTCCAGAAAGGACCATGATTTTTCATACGTCAAGGATTTCTCAGATGTATGTTTTTTAGAAGAGACTTTAAAAAGTCCCGGCCATCCATTGCCCCTGTAGGCAAGCGTATCAATATCATCCGGTTGGACATGCAATTGTTTCAGTAAATCAATAGTTCCCTGTGTACTTGGTGTTCCGGCGCAAAAAAAAGTTAAAACAAGCCCAAGATTTTTGTCCAATTTTGGTCGAATTTTTCTAAGAGAAGACAATGCTGCAACGTCACATGGCTTTCCAATAAATACACAGGGCGTATCGCTGTTTTCGATAATGTGAAGACTATCGCAGGGGGATGAGGGCGCGTAACGTGAACCTGCCCGTTTAAGTAAATCAGCTTTAGTCTTACTTACAACTGTTTTATTTAACAAGGGATTTGATGGATCCATTCCTGTATGTAGGATAAAATTCATATGTTCTTGTTCTAAACAATACAGGGCCAGAGCAGATAAAATGCCTCCTGATGACGCCCTGTAACGTAATTCATGATCTATAGCATTTCCTTCCCAAATTTCATAGGTAGAGCCAAGCAATGGATGAGATTGAATATCCGATGAGTGTGAGGAGGAGAGGAGATTGGCGTTCAGCTTATATCCGGGACAGAATTCAAGACATTCTGTACATTCAAGACATTTGTTGTTGTGAAATTTGGGACGAATGCCAACAGATTCAAAATTGACAAGAGAAACTGCTTCATAGCTGCAGTAATACTGACAAGCACCACAACCGACACATAAACCCCAGTCGACAACATCCTTTAGATTTTTTATTCGTTGCATAAATGCCATAAAGATAAATCATGGTAATTGCTTTTATAGACTGTTCAGATCTTGTGAATAATGAGGATTCATCATCAGATCAAATATCTCAAGTTGCCTCTTTTGTGCGATACGTACTTTATTCCTGAGATCAGCCTGTATTGACTGCTTATTATTAAATTGACTTAAAATGAAACCTATCGTTTCTTCCATAGAAGCAG
>DFBI01000034.1 GCA_002367335.1 Syntrophaceae bacterium UBA3084
AAACGCTAATGGCTAACAGCTAAACGCTCAACTTGATATTACGGAGGTCCGTTATGAAGACACTTACCTTGAAGCTTCCGGATGATCTCAACACAAGACTGAACATGGTGAGTAAAAAGAAGGGAATCAGCAAATCCCATGTAGTGCGGAAAGCGCTTGCCGTTTTTTTTGTCAGAGAAGAAAAACCCATGGAAGGGTCATTCCTGAGCTTTGCCGAAGACCTCTCCGGCTGCATCGACGCCCCTCCGGATTTATCAACCAAAAAGAAATACATGGAAGAATGCGGACAATCTATTCACCGCCCGTTCGCTGTGCTCACTAGAGACGCAGAGAACGCAGAGTAAATAATAGGAGTTTCCCTTGCCGTCCTCTCAGCGGCAAGGGAAAAGCATTACAGTTATGGACATCAATGAATTAAGCAGCAAAATAATCGGATCTGCTATCGAAGTGCATAAAACACTAGGGCCTGGACTACTGGAATCCGTTTATGAGGAATGTCTGTGTCATGAGTTTGGACGACGAAATATTCCATTTAAGCGCCAGCTACAGCTACCTGTGCAATATAAAGGCATTAAACTCGATTGTGGCTATAGGCTTGATGTTGTAGTCGCGGACACAATCATTCTTGAACTGAAAGCATGCGAGGAAATCGAGCCCATTCACAAAGCGCAGCTTCTGACATACCTTAAGCTGTCTGGCTTAAGACTCGGATTGCTTCTCAATTTCAATGGGATTGTCATGAAAGATGGGATTATTCGTCTTGTAAATGAGTTAAAGGAAAATAATGGCACGGGATAAAAACCATATTTTTCGCTGTACTGATGGTTTTTCATTTTTTGCCCTCTCAGCAGAAAATGAAAAGTATTCTTTCTTTTCTTTGCGTTCTCTGCGTCTCAAGCGAGCTTGCGAGCGGGCGGTGATATTTATTTTTTTGCTTTTACTCCCTATCTCAACCACAGCCCAGGCAAACGATATATCTCTCCCATTCCGGTCCATAGCCATCGATCCCTTATTTCATGATGTGCTCATACAGCACCCTGGATTCATGAAAGAAGGCGGAGCAAAGGTTTTTGCCATGAATGACGGCAGTAAGGTACTCATTGGAATCGGTAAGGCATTTCCAGAGGACAGTGAAAGCGAGACAGTTCGGCAGGCACGCAGAAAAGCGGAAATCCGCGCTCGTGCCACCATCCTTTCTCTTGGTGGGGACATTGAGATCGCAACCTATAAAGGTCTGAAGACTGAAACCTATCCAGCCAGGGAGGCTGGTAAAATGATTTCCCTTTCCTCCTTTTTCCAGGTAACCCAAACGCAGGTGGCAGGCGAAATACAACAGTTGCCGGTAGTAGGTACCTGGTGGTCGCTGGATAGCGGTACGTTCTATGTGGCTGTTGGGAAAATATCGGCAGCGGCCGCCAGCAGATATGTAGGTCGGCTCAAGCGGAGCGGAGCCGACATCAAGTCCGGCGGTGCACATGACATCACCGGCGGGCCTACAATGCAGGGCAGTGAACCTTTTGTCTCTTTGCTTCAAGCCTCTCCGCTCCTGCGTCAGAATGGGGGAGTGAGGGGATTCATTCTGGACGGCGGCAGGAAGGTCCTCATCGCCGTGGCTTCGGCACCAATCAAGGAATCATATTCCAAAGCAAGAAAAATTGCGCAACTTAAAGCAGTCCGTTCACTGTTGGGGCATCGGGAGGGTATCAAGCTGTCGGCAGTAGAGTATCTTGAGGATCGGGAACATCTTCGGCTTTCTGAAGGCCGGGAGCAACGCGTGTTGATCTCGCATTTTTTATCCGTTAATGAAGAACGGGTCTCAGGAATTGTGAAGGCCCTGCCCATTGTTGCCATGTGGGAAGATCAGGATGGATGGCTTCTTCATGTGGCTGTAGGCAGAATCGAGTAGGGCGGGCTGCGCCCGCCGATTCCTTTTTTCCGTTTTCGGCAGACGTAGACCAAAGAGGACGATCACATACAAAAGATGGCGGGCACAGCCCGCCCTACTGAGGATTAAGGGTTATGTATTCGAGTTACCCAAAAGATAAGATTTCTCATTCCCTACTTCTTTCCATCAGCATACTGATGCTAGCCGTCGGAACTTTTTTGTCCGGATGTGCTAAATCTAAGGCATATTCAGGTCTAAGTGGTCATAATGCTTTAAACGAGGGAGATTATAGAACTGCAAACACCCAATATTACAGAGCACTCTGGTTGTGTGAAAAAGATAATTTCAAACGTGGCGTTGTTTTGAACCTAATTAACGTGGGTTGTAGTTTTGGGGGCCTTGGTGAGTATTCAAAAGCATTAGATAATTATAAGAAAGGCTTGGACTTGGCATATGAGATTAACTATAAAAAACCCATACCTTACGCAGTATTAAATATTGCTATTACCTCAGCAACCATAGGAGATTTCGATACAGCGACTCACTATTTTCATAAGTTAAACATTAATGACCTTCCAAAAGATCTAAAGAGGCACTTTTGGGAAATAAAAGGTAGAATTTACGTGGATAAGGAGCGATACGAACTGGGACTAGATTATGAGATGAAAGGTCTGGAACTAGCCAAATCAAAGACAAACCTCGAAAAACATGACAAGGCCGAACTTATTGAAGATATTGCTCTAGCCTTTCTTAAAAAGGGGGATTACGAAAAAGCATATCAGTATGCTAACGATTCGTTGGCTTTAGTAAAAGGTACAGGTTTCTCTATATACCAGTGGAAGACACCATATATTCTGGGTAAGTGTTTCGAAAGGCAGGGTAATGATCAGGAAGCTAAAAAATTTTACAACGAATCTGTCAGCAGAATTAAAGGAATAAAAGCCAAATTACGTCCAGAACACAAGAATTATTTTACTGATTTGACGAAGCCTGTGTTTGCAGCTCTGAATTCGTATGAAAGACGACAACAAGCCCTTCCTGCCAATCTCGTAGCAAATATCCAATACTCCGACTCCTCCTCCCTCTTTCCCAACTCCACAATAGACGCCAAAGAGGAATCTACGATAACCGCAACGATCAGCAACGAAGGCAAAGGAACTGCCTTTGACGTGAAGCTCGTCACTGATTCCGATTACCAACACATCCAATTCCCAGGAGTTATCCCTGTTGGTGACATCCAGC
>DFBI01000129.1:0-27836 GCA_002367335.1 Syntrophaceae bacterium UBA3084
CGGAAATAGGAATGCACCCTTGTCCTGAGATTCCTGGACTTTCCCACATAGATGACCTTATTGCGTTCATCCCTCATGAGATAGACTCCCGTAGTCCCGGGCGCGTTTTTTACCTTGTTTTTCAGAATGTTGTTTTTACTTTTCACTCTTCACTCTTGCCGCTGTTTCCACAATGCTATTTCCGTTTCCACCCCGGAAAGTTCTTTGATCCTGTCCCTTATTTTTGCCGCCTCTTCAAACTTGAGGTCCTTTGCCGCTTCTTTCATCTGCNNTGGTCAGTTTTTTGATCATGAACGGAATGTCTTTTTCTGAAATATACTCTTCAATATCTTTCGCTACAGTTGAGATAGTCAGATAATCCGTCTCATACACGGAAGCGAGGACATCGTGCATCGATTTTTTGATGGTTTCCGGGGTAATCCCGTTTTTCTTATTGAATTCCTGCTGTATTTTTCTGCGTCTTTCCGTTTCCTCAAGACATGCCTGGATTGACCGCGTTACCGTGTCGGCATACATAACGACCTGACCGTTTATATTTCTCGCAGCACGACCGCTGGTCTGTATCAGAGACCGCTCGGAACGTAAGAATCCTTCTTTATCCGCATCCAGTATGGCTACCAGGGAAACCTCCGGAATATCGAGCCCTTCTCTCAGAAGATTGACGCCGATAAGAACGTCAAATTCACCTTTTCTCAGATCCCTTATAATCCTCACACGCTCCAGGGTTTTAATATCAGAGTGCAGATACCGTACCCTGATACCCAGGCCTCGATAATACTCTGTAAGGTTTTCAGCCATTCTTTTTGTCAGCGTTGTAACGAGAACACGCTCCTTTTCTTCAACTCTGTTGCTGATTTGACCTAACAGATTGTCCACCTGGTGACTTGCGGGTTTGATGATAATCCCGGGATCCATCAGTCCTGTAGGTCTGATAATCTGCTCGACAAGCCTCCTCCCTGATTTCTCCAGTTCATAGACCGCGGGGGTTGCAGATACGAAAATTTTAGGGTAGGAAAATTCCTCAAACTCGGAAAACTCAAGTGGGCGGTTATCTAAAGCTGAGGGAAGCCGAAATCCATAGTTTACCAGGGTCTCTTTTCTGGACCTGTCTCCATGATACATTCCCCGCAATTGAGGAACTGTTGCATGAGATTCATCGATGATAACCAGGGCATTCTCAGGCAAATATTCCATCAGTGTCGGTGGTGGTTCTCCGGGGTTTCGACCCGTAAGGTGGCGGGAATAATTTTCAATGCCCTGGCAGTATCCCATTTCCTCCATCATTTCCATATCGAATCGCGTCCGCTGTTCCAGCCGCTGTGCCTCAAGAAGTTTGTTAAGCGCTTCCAGCTCCTTAAGTCGTATCTCCAGTTCTTCTCTTATTGCGGCGATGGCCCTTTTTATCTTGCCTTTCGTCGTTACATAATGACTGCCGGGATAGACCGCGATTCCCCCGATTTTTTCTATCCTTTTCCCGCGCAGAGGATCAACGAGGAATATGGATTCAACGGTATCTCCAAAAAACTCAACCCTGATAACCCGCTCATCTTCATACGGAGGAAAGACCTCCACAACATCGCCCCGAACTCGAAAAGTGCCCCTGTGGAAATCTATATCGTTTCGCGTGTACTGTATCTCTACCAGTTTTTTGAGAAGATCATTGCGCTCAATTTCCATCCCTTCTTTCAGAGACACAACCATGCCATAGTACTCATCGGGAGATCCGATTCCGTATATACATGATACACTGGCCACAATAATGACATCATTTCTTTCGAAAAGGGAACGTGTGGCGGAGTGCCGCATTTTGTCTATTTCTTCGTTGATGGATGCGTCTTTTTCAATGAATGTGTCGGTGCTCGGCATATAGGCCTCAGGCTGGTAGTAATCATAATAACTGACAAAATACTCCACCGCGTTATCAGGGAAAAGGTTACTGAATTCGTTATAGAGCTGAGCTGCCAGAGTTTTGTTGTGAGCTATGACGAGGGCAGGTCTTTGTAATTTTTCGATGACATTTGCCACGGTAAATGTCTTGCCTGAACCGGTGACTCCAAGGAGTACCTGGTGTTCGCAGCCCTTTTTGATGCCTTCAACAAGCTTCTCAATTGCCTGCGGCTGATCACCCCTGGGTTCAAATTCTGTAACTATTTTCAGTTTCTTCATTTGACAGTTCCGTAAAAAGTCAAAATGAGATGGCAAAGTAAAAAGCTTCAAATTCAAGGCGCGCATGGTTCGACAGGCTCACCATGAGCGGAATATAGCCTGCCCTGAGTGTCGAAGGGAGGGATGCAGCGGAACGCAGAAGTTGTACTTTTTACGAAGCCATATTCATTTAGTTCCTTGTGTTTTCTTGTATCAATGTCTATATTTGATTTGAAATTATAAGAATATTTAAACAAAATTGGCAAGCTTTTCTGTTCTGTTAAATGGAAACAAATTACACCTTGACAAATAATATCAACTATGTTGTAAAAGGTTCGACTATAGATTTTGAGCGGAGTTCATTAAATGAAGAAGAATTTAACGCACAAAAGCAATCTCAAGAGAAAAAGGGTTCACGGATTTCGTTCGAGGATGGCCACAAAGGGTGGCAGAGCAGTCCTTAACAGAAGAAGAGCAAAGGGTAGAAAGAGGCTTGCCGTTTAACCCTGTGCTGAAGGTAGGTAGATGCGACCAACGAGAATCTGAGTTTGAAATTGCCTTTATAGAGTATGTCCATCCAGAAATGAGGATTTTTGTTCAAGATCAAGGCATGCGAAAAAAATACCCACAGACAGATACATGATATCCCAAGGATTATTTTTAGAGCATAACGCAGAGATTGGGCAAAAAGACCATTTATGAATGGACATTAGAATGAAGAAACATTCTTTTGGCAAAAGAGATAGAATACGTAAGAGAAAAGATTTTTTAAGAATATATCAAAAGGGGATCAGGACAAGCTCAAAAAATTTCATCACTATCTTAAGTTCCAATCAAACGGGAACAAGAAGGCTGGGAATAACGGTTACAAAGAGCGTCGGAAATTCGGTAAAAAGAAACAGGGTTAAGCGTCTATTAAGAGAATTTTTCAGATTGAACAAAGACAAATTGCCTGATTCACAAGATATGGTAATCATCGTAAAAAAGGATATCCCTTTCCTTAAATATCAGGACGTTTGCGCAGAGCTGAAAGATCTTTTTTTGGAAAGAGCTGATATTTGAAATAATGTTTGCACAAATTTTGAAAAAGATATTTATCTTTTTAATAAGATCCTACCAGATAGCTATATCACCCTTTTTTCCCAGTAGTTGCCGTTTTTATCCAACGTGCTCCGAATACGCGATAACAGCCATTAAACGTTTCGGCCCTTTCAAGGGTTGCTTCCTTGGCATTAAACGCATACTTCGGTGTCATCCCCTGAATCCCGGTGGTTACGATCCAGTAGAATAGTCAAAACAGAACACGAAAATGGAGGTTTCTAAATGGACAAGAGAACATTGCTTGCTATAACCCTGTCATTTTTATTGATAATGGGTTACCAGCACTTTTTTGTAAAAAAACCTGTTCCCAGTCAACAGGCACCTGCATCTGTACAGGAAACGGAAAGCATTGCCGCCGGCAGCGAAACACAAATTGCAACGAAGACAACAGCTTCTCTCCCCAGATCGTTAGTTAAAACAGATAATGCCGGCGCCGTTGGAGAAGATATAACAGTTGAAACCCCCCTTTATATAGCTGTCTTTAATACTAAGGGCGCTGCTCTCAAATCCTTTGAGCTGAAAAACTACAAGACTGATCTAAGCAAGAATTCCAAACCCGTTGAATTGGTCAGCCTCAATAAAAATATGAATTATCCTCTGAGCTTATCGTTTCCAAAATCAAGTGTGAATATTGCTCCAAATGTGATTTATGAAGCGGATAAAACCTCTGTAAATCTCATAAGGAAAATGAATGTTCAGAAATTAACATTTTCACGTTCATATCCGGGTGAAATAGAGATAGAGAGGATTTATACTTTCTATCCCGAGAAATACTCTTTTGACCTTAACGTAAACGTCAGGAACTTATCAAAAGACATCATAAAAGAAAGCGCACTCCTCAGCTGGAACCAGTATGTCGATCCTGAAGCCAAAACAGGCAGGTACAGTCATGAGGGTCCCATATCTTACGTAAAGGAAAAAATTCACAGAGAAAAAGTGAAGAAGCTCGGGGCGCCGAAATTCCTTGGGCCTGATGTGTCTTGGGGAGGATTCGAAAGCAAGTATTTTATAGTTGCTCCCATACCCCAGCAACCTTCGCTCACAAATCTTGTTATCTCAAAGGATTCAGAAAATGTCGTTTCCGTAAGTCTGGGAGGACCTAAAAACATTATTTTGCCCGGTCAATCAGGAACGTTTAAATATAATATATATATCGGCCCAAAGGACTACGATATCCTCAAATCGGAGGAAGTAGGACTTGAAAATTCCATTGATTTCGGCTCCTGGATAAAGTGGCTTGCCCTGCCGCTTTTGATAGCTCTTAATTTTATCTACCAGTACATTCACAACTACGGTATCGCCATAATTATATTGACATTACTGGTAAAAATCATTTTCTGGCCTCTGGGCAACATAAGCTACAAGTCTATGAAGGGAATGCAGCAACTTCAGCCCAAGATGACCGAGATTCGTGAAAAGTATAAGGATGATAAGCAAAGAATAAATCAGGAAACAATGGCACTATACAAGACATACAAGATAAACCCCATGAGCGGATGTCTTCCCATGTTAATCCAGCTTCCCGTTTTCTTCGGCCTTTATAGAGCGCTTCTCTACGCGATAGAGCTTCGTCATTCACCCTTTTTCTTCTGGATACAGGATCTGTCTGCCAAAGATCCTTACTATATTACACCAATTATCATGGGAGCAACCATGTTCCTGCAGCAGAAAATGTCTCCACAGCCTGGAGGAAATGAAATGCAGGCAAAACTTATGATGTTGATGCCCGTAATTTTTACATTCATGTTTTTAAATTTTCCATCGGGACTGGTAATTTACTGGCTGTTTAACAATATCCTGAGCATCGGTCAGCAGTACTACATCAACAAACAAAACTCATAAAACGAGGCAATAACATGGATACGAAAACTCTGGAAATCGAAGGAAAGACCATTGACGTGGCTATCGAAAAAGCATGTGAAGAATTTAATCTGCCCAGGGAAAAATTGAACATAGATATTCTGGCTGAAGGCGCCACAGGTTTTTTAGGCATTGTAGGTTCTAAAAAGGCTCGAATCAAAGCCAGTCTAATGTCTATTAACCTGGATTTGGATAACCATCAGGAGGAAAAATTAAAACGGACCGTTAAACAGTCATATTTTCAGGAGGGGAATTTACAAAAGGATGAAGAAACTGAAGAGTTCCTTGCGATTAAGGCAAAAGAGCGCCTGGATGACATACTCAAACGAATGGGTATTGATTTTCCTGTCCATGTCAAAGAAACTCCGGAAGCCATAACGCTGACAATTGAAGGGGACGGCGGCGGTCTTCTCATAGGCAGAGGAGGACAGACGCTGGATGCCTTGCAGTATATGGTAAATAAAACAATAGATAAGAATGGTAAATCTCGAAAAAGGATTATTTTGGATACGGAAGATTACAGAAAAAAGAGGGGTGAAACACTAGTCGCCCTTGCAGAGAAACTGGGAGAAAAAGTAAAAAGAACGAGAAAACCCGCTACTGTCAGCCCCATGAATTCCCATGATCGCAGAATAGTTCATCTGGCTCTGCAAGGTGACAGGCAGTTAACCACAAGGAGCCATGGAGAGGGAACCTTCAGAAAGATTATTATACTACCAGCCAAAAAGGGGTAGGGTGTTGGGTGTTGATTACTGGCTACTATATTCCAGGTGTCGAAAATCTGATAGCCTCTTGGATATGAAAACCTATAACTTGAAACCTGAAAATTGAAACTTTCACAAGAAGATACAATAGCAGCCATAGCCACGCCATGTGGTGTGGGCGGAATAGGAATCATAAGGATCAGTGGATCGGATTCAGAAGCAATAGGGCGTCTTCTGTTTAAGTCCAAAAAAAGTATCCCCTCTTTCAAAAGTCATTATCTGTACAGCGGAAATATTGTATCACCAACGACGGGTGCCATTCTCGATAAGGTTTTGCTTTCTGTTATGAGAAAACCTCACTCCTATACAGGAGAAGATGTTCTGGAAATTAATTGCCACGGTGGGCCGGTCGTCCTTGAGGCAGTCCTTAGTGAAGTCATAAAGGCCGGGGCACGTCTCGCAGAGCCGGGAGAATTTACCAGAAGGGCTTTCCTGAACAAGAGGCTTGACCTGTCTCAGGCCGAGGCAGTAATCGACCTTATTATGGCTAAGACAGACAGGGGGCTTAATCTCGCTCTTTCCCATCTCAAGGGAGACCTGTCAAAAAGCATCAATGATCTCCGCTCTTCTATGATTGATCTTCTTGCAATTGTTGAGATATCGATCGATTTTACTGAAGAAGATATTCATACCTCGCCGGTGTCAAAGCTTTCTGATTCTATCCAACACATTATAACTTCTATCGATGAAATTCTTTCAACATACGGTGAAGGGAAAATACTGAGAGAAGGTCTGTCTGTTGTCATTACGGGAAAGCCTAACGTTGGAAAATCAAGTCTCCTGAACAGACTCCTTAATGAAAACAGGGCCATTGTTACCTCTGTGCCTGGGACCACAAGGGATTTTATTGAAGAAGTGATCAATATAAAGGGGATTCCCGTAAAATTTGTTGATACAGCAGGAATCAGGAATGTTGAAAATGTGATAGAGCAAGAGGGGATAAGGCTGGTCTGGGAGAAGGTTTCATCGTCGGATATAGTTGTCATACTCCTCGATGGAAGTACAAACCTCACAGAAGAAGATATGGAAGTTATTGAGAAAAATAAAGAAGGTGAAATTATACTGGTCGTCAATAAAAACGATCTTTCCCCAACGCTGAGAAACAACGCTCTCAGTAAAATCCTTCCGGGGGTTAAACCGTTGTGGATCTCGGCAAAATATGGATATGGCATTCCTGCTCTGAAGGAAGAAATTTATGCCCGAACGCTTCAAAACGGACAGAAGGATATACAGTCGGATGTCATCCTGACAAACCTTCGTCACAAAATTGCCCTTGAAAAAGCGGGCGGACTCCTTGCAAAAGCAAAGAGAAATATAATCAGGGGACTTTCTCCCGAGCTGGCAGCCTTTGATATGAGAGAAGCTCTCGAAAGCCTGGGTGAAATTGTGGGAGAAACAACAAATGAAGATGTCCTGGATAAGATTTTCGCTGATTTTTGCATCGGGAAATAAGTTCACAACGAGAGCAGGTTATTTTTGAATTAGCTTCACAGGAGGTCAAATAATGGAACAATACATTCATCAAGAGTTGGAAAAGGAAGTAAAATCTATTTCCGGGAGCTACACCCTTGTCGAGGAGGGGTGCCTGAGCTACAGAGGGAGAGAAGTGCTTTACGTTGTTGGTTCCGCTGTGGTGGATAGTTCCTGCTGTGGCGTAGGCGGTTGTCGTTTTATCAACATTCCCGGTTATGTGGTTTCATGGAAGAGGGAAAAAGATGTTTCCGGCCTTCCTGTAAGTGAGATTGATCCGATAACGGAAGAAGATGAACGAAAAGAAATAAAAAATCTTTTAGATAAAAAATACCCCTATTCGCAAATTAACTTTGATAATAGTTGAAATATTGTTTACCCTTCCATTCCCTCGATAAGGGCCAGTGTATTCTTTCCCAGAACACGGTGATTGTATCCGCCATCCAGAATGGCAAAACAACCCCCACCGCTCTGTTGACTTGCGCGTCTGACCATCTGTCATATTTCTCTGTAATTGTTGGTTGAGAGAAGACCACCCCAATCTGCCTCATGGTTGTCAAACCCGGCGGAAATACCGATGATGTCTGCATCGTCAGGCAGAATTTCTTCCACTTTCCTGAGATATCTTTTCTGGTAAGCTCCCGATAGATTACCAATTGTTACATATCCTGTGTTTTCAAGAATATTTACCGTTCCATCGCCAAAATGAAGATCAATATCCATAACAAATGCCTTCTTTATTTTGCCTTCTTTTCTAAGTCACGAAAAAGAAAATTAAACCGCGAATGACACGAATGGGCACGAATGTAAGAATTAATCCGTTTATAGTTTCTTTGTGATCTTTATGGTAAAAAACAAAATACGAAAGGCTTTAATACCGATCAATTTACCGGTCTGTCGTCTCAATCTGGCAGCGGCTACTTCTTCCCATATGATTCTGGAAACAGAGTAATGGCATATAGAGGGTAATTACAAATTCTACCGTCGTGACGGAGATTTAAAAGTGTCGCTCGTGACAATACGGTGGGCTTGAATTGCCTGTCGAACGAGATGAGGCTTTTACTTTTCGGATTAATGTCTGCCTTAGCTTCAAGGGGATAAATCTGAGAAACAAATTCACAAAGAAAGTTCGCCTCAGCCCTTTTTCCTTCACTTGTCCAATAATATAAATCGACTCTTTTTTCTGAGCGCAATTGCTGGGCAACGTAATTTTCCACGAAGGCACCTCTGAATTCGCTGAACAAACGATTCCTGCCGACAAGTAATTGGGGGGACAAATTGACCATCGCACCGAGGATGCCGACATCAAGGGCAAAGACCTTGAAATTGCTTCTGTTCATATATCCTTTCAGCGGAGTCTTCGCCGTTGTAACCTGATATGACTTGGGTGGACTTGGGGCCAAATCTTTATTCTTTAATATTCTCACCGCGAATCTTACCATACCTGAAAGACCTGTCTCAGGAAATAAGAGGGATTCTGGAGAAATAGGAGTTACTTTGCTTCCAAATTATGAACGCATCACCCCCTTTATTCCCTCCCGCCAGGGGAGGGGAAACCCGACTTTTTACTAAATCATTAACATTTACGTCCTGTTATCATAGCTGTTGACATGACGCCATCCATGCGTCTAATATCTGAACATCCGGCTTGCACTAACCAGTTTTTTACTTCAGACTCCGTATAGGTATCCCCAGACTCGGTATTAACGACCATGTTCAAAGCAAAGAGAGTGCTGAAAAACGGCCCACACCGGTCCTCATCCATAATGAAATCCACGATGACAATCTGACCGCCCCGATTGAGAGCGTTTGCTCCTTTTTCAATAAGAGACAGGTTTTGTTCAGGCGAATTGCTGTGAATAATGGCTGACAGAAAAACAAGGTCAAAGCCTTTCCCGAATTCGTCGATGTGATAATCACCTTCTATAATCTCAATTCTGCCGGTCATGCCGGATTCATCTATATATTTTCCGGTTAAAGGAACAACATCAGGCAGGTCAAAGACAGTAACAGTGATGTCTGGGCATGCATTTACAAAGCCCATAGCATAGGCACCCGAACCACCCCCAACGTCAAGCACCCGCGAGACACCCGCAAGATCGAGCCTGGCGATTACTTTTGCCGATGTTTTGACCGCCCGGTAATGCATCGCTTCGATAAAAGCCGCAGTCCACCGGAGATCTTTTTCTTTTATCGACTTGTTTGCCACCCTGCCGCCCTTCTTGACTGCGTCCGTCATTGTACTCCACGATTTCCAGAGATGAACTGTATGCATAAGGCCGGACATATAGTCTTTTTCACCCTTTACGAGATAACGGGCGGTCGCCTCAGTATTCGAGAAGCATTCGTTTTCCTTACGTATCAAACCCAGGGCACACAAAGCGTTCAGCAGCCGGTCCGTAGCCCGGATATCAGTACCTGATCTGATTGCCACTTCATCCGATGTAAGTTTTTCACGACCAAGGATCGTAAACAGATCCAATTCAAATGCGCTCATAAAAATACGGCTTTTCTTAAATGACGTTGCCATTTGCTGGATTTGTTCCGGTGATGATATTCGACTATTCCTGTCATTATAACCATCCATATTTTTTCTCTCCTTCATTAACCCCACATTTGATTGTCTCGTAAAAAGCTCCGCTATGCCGACACGTCGGCATTATAATAGCAAGTAACTCCGACTTGTCGGGGTCATTCCCGCGAAGGCGGGAATCCAGGGGGAAATGAACAAAATACTGGATTCCCGACTTCGGCGTGAGCTCAGTCGAACGCTCAGGTCGGGAATGACAAGTTACTTGAAAGTCGTAAAACTACTCTTTTGTCATTCTGAGCGATAGCGAAGAATCTGATATCATTGAGATTCTTCATCGCTCCGCTCCTCAGAATGACACTGCACGGACTTTTCACGAACTTGTCATCTTTAATCCAGCCGTTTCCTGAACTGGCCGACAGCGCCGGTCAAAACTATAAAACCCATGATCGCCAATGCCAGGAGCTGGGGCCAGAGTACTTCCATGCCCACTCCTTTTAAAAAGATTCCCCTGATAATAATCAGGAAGTACATCAGGGGGTTCAAGTAGGCCAGCCATTGTACGATTTGGGGCATATTGGCAATTGGGAACACAAAGCCACTGAGCATCACGAAGGGTAGAATGAAAAAGAAACAGGTCATCATGGCCTGTTGCTGTGTCGATGAAATTGTTGATATAAAAAGTCCTATGCCCAATACGCTCAGGATAAAAAGAAAAGTGGCGAAAAGAAGCAGAAAGCTGCTCCCTGCGAAAGGAATCCGGAACCAGAAAATAGCGAATATGGTGACTGCGATCATCTGAGCAAGGGCAATAACAACATACGGAATTGTTTTTCCCATGATCAGCTCAAAGGGTTTTACAGGGGTAACGATAAGTTGTTCCATAGTCCCCGCTTCCCTCTCCTTAATGATTGCCATGGAGGTGAAAACCATAACAAGAATCATAATAAGAAAGGCCACTACCCCCGGCACAAAGAAATTCTGGCTGTAGAGGTTTGGATTATACCATGTCCTTATCCGTGCATCTATTTTCCCATATTTCATTTTGAATGGATAAAGTTCTTTAATGAACTTTTGATTCAGTCCGTCCAGTACTAAAGAAGAATAAGCTATCCTGACAGAGGCCATGTTGCTCATGCTCCCGTCGGCAAGGATCTGGATATGGGCTGTCCCTTTCTTTCGAATCTGCTCGCTGAAATCGGGTCCCACCTTGATTGCCAGATCAAATTTTCTTTTAAGCAGCCCTTGTTCCAAATTCTTCGGCTTATCGGTATAATAAATGATATTAAAGGTTTTATTGGCGTTGAAGGCATCGATCAGCATGCGGCTTTCCTTTGTCTGTGACTGGTCCAGAAATCCTACAGTGATATTCCGTATATCCGTAGTTACGACATATCCAAAGATAAGGAGTTGCGCAATGGGCGTAATGATCAAAATCTGCCTGCTCTTTTTATCCCTGAAAAGCTGGATAAATTCCTTTCTGACAAGTTCTCTGATGCGGAGCCAGCTCATTTCCTACATTCCCTCTCTTTTCAGTGCGATAAGATTCATAAATGCGAGAATAATAAACATGGCAATCAGGGCTGTGTAACTGGGCCACAGGTGCGCCATCCCAAGGTTTCGTAAATATAATCCATTCAGAATGTCGATATAATATCTTGCCGGGACGATATAAGTGATCAGTTGAAGAACTTTGGGCATGCTTACAATCGGAAAAACGAAGTCGGAAAGGAGAAGTGAAGGCAAATAGGTGACGAGCACGGCATATTGATTAGCCACCAGTTGTGATTTAGTAATGATGGAGATGAGAAGACCAAGACTGAGTGCAACAAACAGATAGATGGAAGAGGCAAGAACCATCAACCAGAAACTGGACTTCATAATAATCCCAAAGAAAACTTGTCCCATAAGAACGGCTATGAGAACGTCTGTCAGCCCTATGAAAAAGTATGGGATGGCCTTTCCTGTCAAGAATTCCCCCGCTCCTACGGGAAGAGAAAAGATCGTTTCTATAGTGCCGTTTTCATACTCTCTGGCGATCACAAGCGAGGTCAGCATGGCTCCCACGATCATGATAATGATTGCAATAATGCCGGGGAGAATAAAATTCCTGCTTTCGAGGTTTTCGTTAAACCAGACCCGTGTCTGTCCTTCCACTGGTGGTTTTATCTTTTCCATGTTTTTGCGGTCGAGGAAATCGAAGAGAAGCTTATTGTTGTACTCTCCGACAAATTTAGTAATATATCCCAGGGATATACTGGCGAAGTTGGGATCGCTGCCGTCCAACAATATCTGGATGGGGGCTTCGCGGTCTGCCTTGATATTTTTTGTCCAGCCGGGAGGAATGACAATGGCCATTGTTGCCCAGCCGTGATCCAGATATCTTGTAACCTCTTTTGTATTGGGAAGATGGCGGATGACATTGAAATAAGAAGATGCATCGAGTTTATGAATAAGATCGCGACTTAGAGAAGTTTTGTCATGATCCATTGCCACCGTCTTGATGTTATCGACGTCGAGACTAAGGGCATAGCCGAAGAGGAGAATCAGAAACAAGGGGATGGCAAAGGCCAGATACAGACTCCTGAGATCCCTGATCAGGTGGTAGAATTCTTTGCGGGCAATAGCCTGGATCTTTACGGGGTTCAATCGCTTTTCCTCGACATCAGTTTAACAAAGGCATCATTCAGATCCGCCTCCGGTCGATCCGGAATCGTTTCACTAATAATTTCCGATGGGCTGCCGCCGGCAACGATTTTTCCCTCATTAATCATAACGATCCGCTCGCAGTTATGAGCTTCGTCCATATAATGAGTTGTCGCAAAAACGGTCATGCCATCCCCGGCAAGTTGACCTATAAATTCCCAGAAGTGACGTTGTGTGAGGGGATCGACACCAGAGGTTGGTTCGTCTAAGAATAATATGTCCGGTTTATGCAGCAGGGCGCATCCCAGGGCAAGGCGCTGGCGCCAGCCGGGCGGCAAATCACGGGTGAGACGGTTACGGACATCAGAAAGGCGAGCGGTATCAATAGTCCACTGCATCCTTTCTTCCCACTGATTCAGGGGTATCTTATATACTCCGAGGTAAAAACGTATATTTTCAAAGGGTGTCAGATCTTCATAGAGGGAAAACTTCTGGGACATATATCCTATGGACTGTTTGATCTTTTCGGGTTCCGTGTAAATATCATGTCCCGCTACAAAACCCTGACCGGACGTTGGTGTAAGAATTCCGCAGAGCATACGGATAGTAGTGGATTTACCGGAACCGTTGGGACCTAAAAAACCGAAAATTTCCCCTTTTTTCACAGAAAAAGAGATCCTGTCAACAGCGATAAATTCTCCGAACTTTTTTTCCAGGTCCTTTACAAGGATTGCATCAGGTCTTGAAGTTGTCATGGATCAATTCCTTGTCATCCTCCTGTATGCGGTGAATCAGAGCCTCTTCCAGATTTGGAAAATGTGACTGGATTACTTCAGGAATACCGGAATCAAGAAGCCGGGATTTGTGCATCAATGCCAGATGATCGCATTTTTCTCCCTCATCGAGATATGCCGTAGAGATTACAATGGTCATACCCTGTTCTTTCATCTCGAGGAGAATATCCCAGAATTCCTGGCGCGATACAGGATCCACACCATTGGTCGGTTCATCCAGGATGAGGATCTGCGGCTCATGTACCAGAACGCAGGCGAGGCCTAATTTCTGCTTCATTCCCCCGGAGAGGTTGCCCACAAGACGATCAATAAAGGGAAGAAGCTTGGAAAATCGGAGGAAGCGCTCCCTCCTTTTCTTTCTTTCAGTGCCAAAGATACCGAAGATGTTCATGAAAAAATCGATGTTTTCCCCGACAGTCAGATCCTGGTAGAGTCCGAATCGCTGGGGCATGTAACCGATCATAGTTTTAACCCGTGATCTACGGGTTACCACGTCGAGACCGTCAATCAGGATATTACCGGATGCGGGTCTGATCATGGTTGCCGCCATCCGGAGCAGCGTGGATTTTCCAGCGCCGTCAGACCCGACAAATCCAAATATGGTACCCTTTGCCACATGCAGAGATACATGATTAACAGCAGTAACTTCTCCAAAGTTCATGGAGACGTCATTAACTTGAATGGAACAGTCTACAGAGTTCAGGTTCTTTCTCATTTCAAGCGGGTATTTCCCCCTCACCCTAACCCTCTCTCCGGGGAGAGAGGGAACCTGTGTGCAACGATATGCTTAAAGGGGGAGGGTATTGTTATTTATATTCCTGCAGCCAGGCATCGGCAGGCATTCCCGGTTTCAATTCCACGCCAGGGTTGGGAATAGAAATTTTTACGAGGTAAACCAGTTTGACCCTTTCCTTGTGAGTCTGGATAATCTTTGGCGTGAATTCTCCTTCAGTGGAGATAAAAGAAACTGTTCCTCTATAAACCTTATCGGGAAACGCATCAACTTTTACACGAACTTTCTGCCCCGGTTTTACTTTTCCTATTTCTATTTCTCCAACGAATATTTTCAATTTTACTGTGGAAAGATCTGACAGAGTCAGCACTTCACGTCCCGCTGTGACCACTTCCCCCGGCTCCACATTGCGACTTGTCAGGATGCCGCTGAAAGGTGCCCTGAGTTGTGTATATCCAAGCTGAATTCCGGTGAAATCAAGCGCTGCTTTAGCAGCCATACATTGCGCTCCGGCAACTTCGATTTCTTTTCTGGTAACTTCTATATGTTTCAGATTGCTTCGAGCCTGTTTTAAAATAGCATTCGCTTCGGATAATCTGGCCTTTGCCGTATCATTGAGAAGTGTTATGTTTTCCCATTCCGTTCGTGAAACGACCTTATTTTTGTAGAGTTTATCATATCTTTCTTTATTTTTGTGTGCCTCATTCAGGACAGCCCTCGCGCTTGAAACACCTGCCCTGGTCCTTTCAACTTCGGCAGGAAGAGTTTTTTTGTAAACTTCAAGAAGTGTTTCCGACCGCTGTAAATTTTTTTTGGATCGTATCAGATTCGCTTCAGCTTTTTTATGACGCGCCAGATACTGCAATTTGTCCAGTTCCGCCAGGAGTTGACCTTTTTTCACAGTCTGACCCCCATCTACGAGGACACTGACAACCCTGCCGCTTACCTGAAAAGAGAGTTCTGACTGAGTTGCATCAATGGTACCCGAATAATACAATTCTTCAGTATGTACCTTTCGCTGCCCGAAATAAACAAGGGAACCGACACCCAAAAAAAGAACCAGAAAAATCACTATAATAATTCGCTTTCTCAAACGTTGACCTCCCTATCAAGTTGATAATTTATATCATTTCATCAAGGAATTAAACAAGAACAAACTTCTTGACACAAGAAATTCAAGTTGAACAGCCATTCTTTATTAGTTGCGATAGAGAAATCAATATGTTAATTATATTCTTATGATTTTTGTTTTCCTCCAACAGGAGAAATAAATAGCAAAAAGGAGGGTGTGATATGATTTATAACGAGGAATTTGAAACGCTGCCCAGGGAAGCTTTGGAAGCGCTTCAGCTAAAGAGACTTCAACAAGTGGCGGAACGTGTTTATCATACTGTTGGTTTTTATAAAAAAGTTTTTGATGAAGCTGGTGTTACACCGGATAATATAAAAAGACTGGAAGACATAAGAAAACTTCCTTTTACCCAAAAGCAGGACCTGAGAGATAATTATCCTTTTGGGCTGTTTGCGGTACCTATGAGTAACATTGTCAGACTTCACGCGTCTTCAGGGACTACCGGTAAACCGACGGTCGTGGGATATACACGGAGGGACATCGAAACGTGGTCAAGACTTATGGCAAGATCTTTTGTTGCCGCAGGCTTAACAAAAAATGATATCATTCACAATGCCTACGGATATGGTCTCTTTACGGGAGGACTCGGCGCCCATTACGGAGCGGAGCAACTCGGGGCAAGTGTGGTTCCCATGTCAGGCGGAAGCACGAAAAAACAGATTATGATTTTACAGGACTTTGGCCCGACAGCTATAAGCTGTACACCATCATACGCCCTTTATCTCGCAGAAAAGGGAGAAGAAATGGGAATCGACATGAAATCCCTGAATTTACGTGTGGGTATCCTTGGCGCGGAGCCATGGAGTGAAAAGATGAGACAGGAAATTGAAACCAGATTAAATATTACAGCGCTCGATATCTACGGCGCCTCAGAACTGATGGGGCCGGGAGTAGCCATGGAATGCGCTGAGGGGCGTAACGGTCTGCATGTATTTGAAGATCATTTTATCGTGGAAACAATCGACCCGGAGACAGAAGAGGTTGTGCCAAACGGGGAAGAAGGGGAACTGGTATTTACAACTCTCACAAAGGAAGCGTTTCCTTTAATACGATACAGAACAGGAGATATATCCAGATTAATGAAGGAGCCATGCAGATGCGGCAGAACCCTTACGAGAATTGCCCGCATATCCGGCCGTAGTGACGATATGCTGATCATAAGGGGTGTCAATGTATATCCATCCCAGATAGAGAATGTACTTTTAGAAGTCGAAGGACTCGAGCCTCATTACGAGCTTCTTGTGGAGAGAGAAGGCGCGCTGGATACTCTCGAAATTCGTGTAGAAGTAAGTGAATCGGCTTTTTCCGATGAGGTGAGGACGCTCCAGAAACTTGAAAGGCGAATCGCAAAAGATGTCAAAGACTATCTGGGTGTTTCAGCAACAGTAAAACTGGTCGAGCCAAACAGTTTACAACATTTCGAAGGCAAGGCCCGGCGAGTTATTGATAAGAGAAATATCTAAAAAAAGGAGGACAATCTATGAAAGTAGAACAGATATCTGTTTTTCTGGAGAATAAGCCGGGGGGGCTTGAATATGTAACCAGAGTTCTAAGGGACGCTGAAATAAATATCAGAGCGCTATCTCTTGCCGATACCTCAGATTTCGGTATTCTCCGGCTTATCGTAAACGATATTGATACAGCGGAAAAAACACTCCAATCCAAGGGTCTTACGGTGAGACGTACATCTGTTGTAGCAGTTGAGGTCCCCGACCATCCGGGAGGTCTTCACAGTATTATCGAAGTTCTGTCAGGGAAAGATATCAATGTCGAATATACGTATGCTTTTGTCGAAAGAAGCGGTGAAAATGCACTGATTATATTCAGAGTTGATCGCACCGATGAAGCAATAGATGTTCTTCAGGAAAATGGCTTTACGGTACTTCCCGGGAACAGGGTTTACCAACTTTGATGCTTTTTACTAAGTCATCACATATTGATGCACTCGTAAAAAGTCAGATTTCCCCTCCCCTGGCGGGAGGGGATAAAGGGGAGGGGGCGTAACTGCTTGTAATGGCGCTGTATTCACCCTCACCCCAACCCTCTCCCATCAAGGGAGAGGGAGCAATTTTGACTTTTTACGAGTGCATCACATATTTGCACTACAATAAAGAAGAAGATACAAATGATCAAAAAGTTGAGAGACCCTGTGAGTGGGTTAACCCATTGTATAGGTGCTGCACTGGCAGTTATTGGCCTGGTACTGTTAATTTATAAGTCTTGTAATCCCGTCAAACCATGGCATCTTGTGACTTTTTCTGTTTTTGGCACCGGGCTGATTCTGTTATATACCACCAGTACCTTATATCACTGGTTACCCTTCTCCGAAAAGGGAATCCGAAGGATGCGGAGACTGGATCATATAATGATCTTCGTTCTGATTGCTGCCACGTATACCCCTGTCTGCCTGATTCCCCTGAGAGGCGCGTGGGGATGGAGCCTGTTCGGCAGTATCTGGGGGTTGGCCACTCTTGGTATTTTTATGAAATTTTTCTGGTTTCAGGCTCCCCGATGGTTTTCCACAATGATTTATATCTTGATGGGCTGGATGGTTATTGTGGGGATCTGGCCTTTGATAAAAGCAATTCACACAGGAGGATTCCTGTGGATTCTTATTGGGGGATTGTTTTATACGTTAGGTGCGATCATTTATGCACTCAAAAAACCGGATCCATGGCCCAACATCTTTGGGTTTCATGAGATTTTTCATATCTTTGTCATGCTTGGCAGCTTTTCTCATTTCTGGGTAATGTATCGATATGTGACAAAGTTTAACTGAACGGCGAAGAAGTCAAGGTTCATGGCAGGCTATATCCCGCTCATGGTGAGCCTGTCGAACCATGCGCGCCTTGAACTTGAAGCTTTTTACTTTGCCATTAAAATTTGATTTTTTACGAATGCATCAAAGGACATTGTTGGGGAGAATGGACGAAAAACACATTGTAAAGATTGCGGCAGAATTAAAGCTGAAGGGAAAACAGGTACTGGCGACTGTTCAACTCCTGGACGATGGCGCTACTGTGCCTTTTATCGCCAGATATCGTAAAGAGATGACTGGAGAACTGGATGAGGTAAATGTCATCGATATTCGCGACCGGTTGGAACAACTTCGGAATCTGGACAAACGGCGTGAGTCCATTATCAAATCTCTTGAAGACCAGGGTAATCTCACAGATGATCTAAAAGAAAAAGTCCTGGTAGCCGAAACACTTGCTCTGCTGGAGGATATCTACCTGCCGTACAGACCGAAACGTCGCACACGAGGCATGATAGCAAAAGAAAAGGGACTCGAACCCTTGGCAAAGAAGATCTTCGAACAGGGTGATATGGACCCGCAGGCCGAAGCAGAGACCTTTCTTGATTCCGAAAAGGGCGTGGAAAAGATTGAGGATGCCCTGGACGGGGCTCGTGATATTATTGCCGAGTGGATCAACGAAGATAGCAAAGCCAGGGCAGAGCTTCGTGATCTCTTTGCACGAAAGGCCGTGATCCGTTCCAAAGTTGCGAAGGGCCAGGAAGAACAGGGTATTAAATATAAGGATTATTACGAGTGGGAGGAACCCGCAGCAAAAGCTCCGTCACACCGCATACTGGCCATTCGCCGGGGAGCGGATGAAAATTTTCTTTCCTTCCACATTCTTCCTCAGGATACAGAGGCGTTTGAGATTTTAGAACACCGCTTTATCAAGAATGACGGCCGGGCCGCGGAACAGGTTCGCCCGGCGGTGAAAGATAGTTATAAACGACTTCTTTCGCTCTCCATGGAAACGGAAATCCGCTTGGAAAACAAGAAGCGCGCAGAAGAGGAGGCAATCAGAGTTTTTGCGAGAAATTTGCGCGATCTCCTGCTGGCCCCGCCCCTTGGACAAAAGGCTATGCTGGCGGTGGACCCCGGCTTCCGTACAGGGTGCAAAATCGTGTGTCTCGACCCGCAGGGCAAGCTTATACATAACGACACCATTTTTCCCCTTGAGCCTCAAAATCGCACAGATGAATCGGCAAAAAAGTTAAAGACACTGGTTGAAAAATTCAATATCGAGGCCATCGCTGTCGGCAACGGCACCGGCGGTCGTGAGGCGGAGGCATTCTGTAACAATATCGATTTGGGAGGAAAGGTTACGGTAGTGATGGTGAACGAGAGTGGCGCTTCGGTGTACTCGGCGTCGAAAGTTGCACGGGAGGAATTTCCGGATTACGACCTGACGGTTCGTGGCGCTGTTTCTATTGGCAGGCGGTTGATGGATCCCCTGGCAGAATTGGTAAAGATCGATCCGAAATCAATCGGTGTGGGTCAGTATCAGCACGACGTGGACCAGAAAGACCTGAAAAAATCTCTCGATGATGTTGTGGCCAGTTGTGTAAATTCTATCGGTGTGGAGGTAAATACTGCAAGCAGGCAGCTTCTCAGCTATGTGTCCGGTCTTTCAGAAAGACTGGCAGGAAATCTGGTACAACGCCGTGATGAAAACGGGGCTTTTCTTTCAAGAAAAGAATTGATGAATGTTCCCGGCATGGGACCAAAAACATTCGAGCAGGCAGCCGGGTTCCTGAGGATTGGAGGAGCTGAAAATCCTCTCGATGCCTCTGCCGTTCATCCTGAAAGCTACCCTGTTGTTACCGCAATGGCAAATGACCTTGATTGTATGGTTGCGAGTTTGATGGACGATTCCGAACTGAGAGGCAGAATCAATTTATCGGATTATGTAACTGATGGGATTGGTATGCCGACGCTGACAGACATTATGGGTGAACTTGCAAAACCTGGGAGAGACCCGCGCGAGCAATTTGAGCTTTTTACCTTCACAGAGGGCATTAATAAAATCGGCGATCTGGAAAAGGGAATGAAATTGCCCGGTGTTGTGACGAATGTAACCGCATTCGGGGCTTTTGTTGATATTGGCGTTCACCAGGACGGCCTTGTGCATGTCAGTGAACTTACCAACAGATTTGTCAGAAATCCACACGATGTGGTGAAGGTAAACCAGAAGGTTTCTGTAACTGTCATGGGTGTGGATATTGACCGGAAACGCGTTTCGTTATCGATGAGAAAAAATCCCCTTGAGTCCCGTGAGGAAAATCGGGAAAAGAAAACCGCAGATATGAAACCACAGCGAAAACGCCCTGAAAAACCGAAGCCGTCCGGGAACCCCTTTGCTAATGCTCTAAAAGACTGGAAGCCTGCAAAAACTTAGGTTTTTCTTTTAAAAAAAGGTTTACCGAAATAACCTAACCCAGATAAAGCCGAAGCCATTTTTGCCTGTCTGCGTGCGACGCACAGACAGGCATGAATTTCACAACTAAGGGACTAATGCGGCAAAGCCGCAAAGGCAAAAGGTCAAAGGCAAAAGGCTAAAGGCCAGGAATTAAGACTAAAAAGTCAGATTTGTTTTCACCTTTCAGCTTTCACCTTGTCTGTTTAAGCTGATGCCAACATCTGTGCGAAAAACGCAGTTGTTGAGAATAAAGTCCCTAAGGTCGAGGGGTAATGAATAATAAAGATCTGATATTGTCCATAGATAACGGAACCCAAAGTCTGAAGGCTCTCGTCTTTGATCTCGAAGGCTCCCTCCTCGCTATGGAAGCAATTCCTTTTCAGCCTCCCTATTTTTCGAAACATCCCGGATGGGCGGAACAGGATCCTGAAGTATTCTGGCAGACACTCTGTCAGGCCTGTCAAAGCCTGTGGCAACAGGGAAAAGTCAGCAAAGAGCGCATCGCCGGCGTTGCCCTCACCACCCAGAGAGGAACGCTTATCAATGTGAACAGTGAAGGAAAACCTCTTCGGCCTGCCATGCACTGGCTGGATCAACGTAAAACTTATGGCCAGCCTCCAATTGGCGGTGTATGGGGATTATTCTTCAGACTTCTTCACATGAGCGATACGATTGCTTACTTTCAGACAGAAGCGGAAGCAAACTGGATTCGCACATACGAGCCGGACGTGTGGAGAGACACGCACAAATATCTTCTCCTGTCAGGTTATCTTACGTATAAACTTGTCGGAGAATTTGTTGATTCTACAGGCTGCCAGGTCGGCTACATTCCTTTTGATTACAGACACCTGCGCTGGGCCCCCGGTTGGGATTGGAAATGGAAAATTTTGCCAGTAGATCGTTTATCACTTCCCGATTTGATTCCACCTGGAGAAATCCTGGGAACTATTTCCGAAATTGCTGCCAGGGAAACGGGAATTCCCGCCGGATTGCCCCTCATTGCAGCCGCGGCAGATAAGGCGTGTGAAGTTATAGGATCAGGAAGTCTCGATCCTTCCATCGGCTGCTTGAGTTATGGGACGACTGCCACCATTAACGTAACACACAAAAGGTACGTTGAAGCCATACCTTTACTGCCCCCCTATCCCTCCGCTATCCCGGGACACTATGCGGTTGAAGTACAGATTTATCGAGGCTTCTGGATGGTTAGCTGGTTCAAGAGAGAGTTCGGACATTTGGAGCAACAGGAAGCTGTCGAAAAGGGATTGGAAGCCGAAAGCCTTTTTGAAAAACTCGTAGAGGATATTCCCCCCGGTTCCATGGGCCTTGTGCTGCAACCTTACTGGTCACCGGGATTAAAACTACCGGGGCCTGAAGCCAAAGGAGCCATTATCGGGTTCGGCGATGTTCACACGAGGGCGTCTTTATATCGTTCAATTCTGGAGGGAATAGGCTATGCACTCAGGGAAGGCAAGGAGCGCATAGAAAAGCGGACAAAGATTCCCATTACAACCCTTCGTGTATCGGGCGGCGGTTCGCAAAGCAGAAGCGCCGTGCAATTAACGGCGGATATCTTCGGGCTTCCCACAGCCAAATCTCATATCTATGAAAATTCAGGACTCGGCGCTGCCATAGATGCCGCCGTCGGGCTTGGTCTTCACCATGATTTTGAAACGGCGATCAAGTCCATGACCCATACAGGTGAAGTCTTTGAACCAAATATGAAAAATTACTCCATTTACAACGAACTCTACCAGGATGTTTACAAAAAAATGTACAAACGCCTCAAACCTTTTTATAAGCGTATCAGGGAAATCACCGGCTACCCCAGGTAAAAAGTCATTAGTGGACCTCTCGGCGATGGTTGAAAGTCCCATCAATTATCGTTGGAGTAGTAAGAACATTGGGGCCAAATCTTTATTCTTTACAGATTGCTCATGTGTCCACTCGTTGTCAAGAATAAATGACCTCAATTCTATACAACCGCATTACATTTCATCAAGCAGTTTCCTGTTTTTAAAGGTGTTTTCAGGCGTTGGCATATGGTATTTTTATCTGTTAAAAATAGTAATAAAATTGAAGATAATGGAGTAAGGTAAATTCGCCCATAAACTCGGCGTTAGCGCGCCTCGTGCAAAGACAAAGAAGCGATATGCGCGTCTTATTGCTTTGAGTTCTTCGATATGAAGTAGAAGGTAATTTAAAACATGGAAATACCGCTTCTAAATGACATTGTCGTTATATTTGGACTGGCTATTGCGGTCCTTTTTATATGTCATCGACTTCGCGTGCCAACGGTTGTGGGATTTCTCCTCACGGGGATGTTCGTAGGGCCTTACGGATTTGGGCTGGTAAAGGCAGTCCATGAGGTTGAAGTTTTTGCTGAAATCGGTATTGTTTTTTTGCTTTTTACCATCGGAATCGAGTTCTCACTTGAAAGGCTGCTGCAAATCAGGAAGTCCGTCCTGATGGGCGGCTCGCTTCAGGTGTTGCTGACCTTCCTCGCTACTCTGTTCATAGCCAGGCAGTTTGGCCAGGTTCCTGGTGAGGCGATTTTCATAGGGTTTCTCGTATCCCTGAGCAGCACAGCCATTGTACTTAAACTACTCCAGGAAAGAGCTGAAGTTGACAGTCCACACGGGCGTACAACCCTTGGCATCCTGATCTTTCAGGACATTATTATTGTTCCTATGATCCTGGTCACCCCGCTACTGGTTGGCGCAACAGGGAATCTAAGTGAATCCGTCCTCATTCTCCTGGCCAAAGGAATCGGTATAATCCTGTTGGTGATGGTCAGCGCTAAATGGATTGTGCCCAAAGTATTGTACCAAATCGCAAGAACGCGCAACCAAGAAATTTTTTTATTAAGCGTGATTGTAATATGCCTTGGTGTTGCGTGGCTAACTTCCAAGACGGGGCTATCCCTTGCCCTGGGTGCGTTTTTAGCAGGATTGATCATTTCCGAATCTGAATACAGCCATCAGGCACTCGGGAATATTTTACCTTTTCGGGATGTCTTTACCAGCTTCTTTTTCGTCTCCATTGGTATGCTGCTGGATGTAGGCTTCCTTTTCCGGCAACCGGGAACCATTGTACTGATCACTTTGGGAGTTTTGGTTTTAAAATCTATCATTGCCTGTTTTGTAACAGTTTTATTAGGATTTCCATTTCGCACTTCAATCCTGGTCGGTCTTGCACTCGGTCAGGTTGGTGAATTTTCTTTCATTCTATCCAGGACCGGCGTTGAACATGGTTTGCTTGCAGGGGATAATTATCAGATGTTCCTGGCTTTCTCTGTACTTAGCATGGCGGCGACACCATTCATTATAACACTGGCGCCCCGCGCAGCCGATATTATCCTGCGGTTGCCACTGCCAAAAAGGTTAATATCGGGGTTTTATCCTGTTTCAGAGACAAAGGTTAAGGGTAAAAAAGACCACCTTATTATAATCGGTTTTGGAGTCAATGGCAGAAATGTAGCACGAGCCGCCAGGCTATCAGGTATTCCCTATGCAGTCATTGAAATGAACCCCGAAACAGTAAGGAGCGAACAAGCACAGGGTGAACCGATTTATTATGGCGATTCAACTCAGGAGGTCGTACTTCAGCAAGCAAACGTCAAAGATGCGAGAATTGTTGTAGTTGCAATTAACGATCCCACCGCAACCCGTAGAATTACCGAAATCATCCGGAGACTTAATCCGAAAGTTTATTTGCTCGTACGAACCCGTTATTTCCAGGAGGTGAAACCCCTGTATGAATTAGGGGCCGACGAAGTCATCCCGGAAGAATTTGAGACATCAGTGGAAATTTTCACCCGGGTTCTGGCTAAATATCTGATACCCAGAGATGAAATCGAAGCGTTGGTCGCTGAAATACGATCAGATGGTTACGAAATGTTTCGAAGCCTTTCCAAAGAGTCGTCATCTTTTTCCGATTTAAGCCTTCAGCTTCCCGATGTTGAAATCAGTACGTTGAGGGTTGTTGAAAGATCACCTTTAATCGGAAAAAGTTTAGCTGAAATTGAGCTGAGAAAGAAATATGGAGTTACGGTATTGGCAATACGTCGAAACTCACAAATATTATCCAATCCAAACGTAAATATACCATTTTGTGCTGACGACGTGCTTTTTGTCCTTGGGCAACCAGACAGGGTTGCCGCGGTCGTTGGTTTATACCAGAATCAAGACCCCACTTCTTCGGCATAAAGATCGTATTCATCGGCTGACGTGATCCTGCAGTTTATAATGTCTCCCGGTGTCTTTTCCTGGGCATTTACGTAGGTGACCCCGTCGATATCAGGAGACTGTCTTTGTAACCTGCCGACATGCGTATAACCGGGGATGTCGGATTTTTCTTCTATTATTATTTCGTGAACAGAACCTGTAAGAGATTGATTAATCTCATAAGAGATAATCGACTGTTCCTCCATGATGATATTTCTTCTCTCTTCTTTTTCCTCTTCAGAGACCTGGAATGGAAGCTTTGCCGCTTTTGTTCCCTCTTCCTGTGAATATTTGAATACTCCCAGATGGTCAAACCGTGTTTCTTTAATAAATTCCAGAAGCCTGTTGAACTTTTCGGGTGTTTCTCCAGGAAATCCGACGATCAGCGATGTCCTTAAGGCCACACCGGGGATAATTTCCCTTGACTTTCGTATGATATCTTTGATCGATTGGCTGCTCCCCTTTCTATTCATCGATTTCAGTATATCGTCATCGATATGCTGTACGGGGATATCTATGTACTTGCAGATCTTTTTTTCTTCCACAATAGTTTCAAGAATTTTGCTGGTTATATTAACTGGATACGTGTAAAGTAGCCTGATCCATCTGATCCCGTCTATGGATGCAAGTCCTTTCATCAAAGTGGCAAGCGTTGACTTCCCTTTTAAATCCCTTCCGTAGGCCGTTGTTTCCTGGGCAGTAAGAATAATCTCCTTTACTCCCACATTCGCGAGAAGCGCTGTTTCTTTCAGTATGTCGCCAACTTCCCTGCTCCTGAGTCTGCCACGTACCAGTGGTATCACACAGTAGGAACAATGATTGGAACATCCTTCGGCAATTTTCAGATACGCCATATAGGAAGGAGTTGATAGAATGCGGGAATAGGAAGAGTCCATGAGAAAATCCGGTTTCCCGATGAAAGACCGGTGTGTTCCAGAATCTTTCCCGTCTAGCTTGCGGATAAGGCCGGCAATATTTGGTATTTCACCCGTTCCGAGGAAAAGGTCAACCTCCGGGATTTCTTTTTCCAGAATGGCGCCATATCTCTGGGGCAGACAACCCGATATGATCAGATATCTGCATTTCCCCTCTTTTTTCATTCGGGCCATTCGAAAGATCTCATCGATGGATTCTTCTTTGGCAGGCAGAACAAAGGTGCAGGTATTGATGAGGATGATATCTGCTTCTTCCGGGCGGGGGGTAATTTGAAAGCCGTCCTTGAAAAGAATGGCGGCCATTACTTCCGAATCAATGAGATTTTTAGGGCATCCAAGACTTACAATGTGGATTTTCTTTTTTTCCAATTTACTCCGATAGCTTTCTTGCCAGTACCTTTCTCGGCTTTACACCATCGGAAGGCCCAACCACTCCTTCCGCTTCCATTCTATCAATGATACGGGCAGCCCTGTTATAGCCTATTTTCAGATATCGCTGAATCAGGGAAATCGAAGCCTGCCCCAGGTCACAAACCAGTTCCACAGCAGCATCATACTTTTCATCATATTCTTCCGATTTTAGCCCTTCCCTCGATTCGGGGGTGTATTCTGAGATAGATTCATCATACAGGGGAACCCCCTGTTTCTTTATAAACTCCACGATTCCATCTATTTCACTGTCTGAGACATAGGGACCGTGGATACGTGAAATTTTCGATGTCCCCGGTGGTATAAAAAGCATATCTCCTGCCCCGAGAAGTTTCTCCGCTCCAAGCTGGTCGAGAATTGTTCGGGAATCCACCTTCGACGACACCTGGAAGGAAATCCGGGTGGGAAAGTTCGCTTTTATGATACCGGTAATAACATCAACGGACGGTCTCTGGGTGGCCAGGATAAGATGGATCCCCGCGGCCCTGGCCATTTGCGCGAGACGTGCCAGGGATTCTTCTACATTTCTTTGTGCCACCATCATCAAATCCGCCAGTTCGTCTATGACAACAACGATATAGGGAAGCGTTGAAGGAGTTTCCTGTGCTTCCTGCTCTTTCACTGATAACTGGTCAGGACTGCCGGCAGCCGTGCTTTTATCTTCCCCTGTTTTCTCTTTCATCAACGGGGGTAGTTTGTCCCTTGTGCCCAACCCTTTTTCTACCAGCTTATTGTAACGTTCGATGCTCTTGACCCCCGCCTCAGCGATGAGCTTATATCGTCTTTCCATTTCTTCTACCAGCCACCTGAGTACCTGAGAGGCTTTTTTCGGATTTACTACGACCGGGTGGAGGAGATGGGGTATTCCTTCGTAGGCGGACAATTCAAGTCTTTTTGGATCGATCATGAGAAATTTGACCTCATCCGGCGCTGCCTTGAAAAGGATGCTGCAAATCATTGCATTAAGGGAGACGCTTTTACCAGAACCGGTGGTGCCGGCAATCAACAAATGTGGCATTCTAACCAGATCCGTTATGACAGGAGTCCCCACAATATCCACGCCTAATGCGATGGGAAGTCTGTACTTCGATTTCATGAATGCATCATTATCAAAAACATCTTTCAGCTGTACCGGTTCTCTTTCATGATTCGGTATTTCGATGCCGATTACCGATTTTCCGGGGATGGGAGCAACGATTCTTATGCTCTGTGCCTTTAAGGCCAGCGCAAGATCGTCGGAAAGGTTCGTTATTTTATTGATTTTTACACCGGGGGCCGGTTCAAGTTCATACATGGCAATAACAGGACCCGGTCTGACCTCGGTAACCTTGCCTTCGACACCGAAATCCGCCAGTTTCTTTTCAAGAAGCCTGGAATTCATGATGAGGCTTTCCCTTTTTACTCTTGTGTCCTTGTGTCCTGCGTTGTCAAGAATCGTCAATGGGGGCAGGGAATAGACGCCCTCGGAATGAACAAATTCGAAGGGTATCTGCTCCGCCTTTTTTCTGCGGGTTCTTATTTCCCCCGGGAATGATTCATCTCTGATGACAGGAACATCTTTTATTGCCTTACGTTTTTTCTCTTTTGGTAATTTCCTTTTTCTTTTCAACCGTTCAATTCTTATCATAAGAAAAATCTTGAACTTCACGGAAGCGCTTTTAAGCAATGTAAAAGATTTTATGGTCAATGATACCAGTGACAGATCGAGAGTGATCATAATGGATACCACAAGAATAAGAAATAACAGGATATATGTGCCAATATGGTTGAAGTAAGATTGCATCAACCCTGATGAAAATGTTCCCAGGAGTCCTCCCGGCTTGAGATTCACCCCGGAAATGAGAATCCTGTCATAACT
>DFBI01000129.1:27880-33830 GCA_002367335.1 Syntrophaceae bacterium UBA3084
GTAAAGCAGTTTTTGAAAACCCTGTTAAGAAGCAGTTTAAAAGATATCAATATCAAGACAATGGGCAGCCAGTAAGCGCCTATCCCGAGCAATTTCAGAAGGCTGTCGGAAATGTACGCTCCGACGAAACCGCCGAGGTTTTTTATGACGGCTTTGCCCGCGACATAATGTGTAAAAGAGGGATCGGAAGGTTTATATGAAACAAGACATAATAGAATAAAAAGGGCCAGCGTAAGCGTTATTACCCCGGTGATTTCTTTTGATCTCTTGTTATCCGGATTTTCCTTTTTCATTTCGATATCAAATAGCTTTAATAATTAACGTGGTTATTCCCAACAACCAGCAATAATAAGCAAATATTCCAAGTCTTCTCTTCTTGATAATAAAAAAGAGGAGCTTGAGTGCAAGAAACCCGGTCAAAGCGGCGGTAATCATTCCCGCGGCATATACCATCAAATCACCTGATGAAACGGATTGCATGTACCCCAGTTCGACTAATGTGGCTCCCAGTATGGCCGGTATGGATAGTAAGAATGAAAACCTTGCCGCTGTCTCGCCGTTTATTTTTCTGAACATGCCAAAGGCTATTGTGGAACCGGATCGTGATATGCCGGGGATGAGAGCCATGCCCTGAACGATACCGATTATTATGGCATCGGTGATGTTCATATCGCCTTCAACCCTTACAGCATCTTTCATTCTGTCGGCAAGAAACAAAAGCAACCCCGTAACCAAAAGCATGGCAGCGGCAATCTCTACGGACTCAAAGAGACGATGTACCTGATCTTTGAATAAAATTCCGATGACGCCCGTAAATACAGTGCCTGTAATAATTAAGAGAGCTATTTTTCTTCTGCCGGCTATAAGTGCCTCGTCATAGTTGCCGTGGTTTGTGACCCATTGTTTTGGCAACAGGGATTCCAGAATATCGTAGATATCTTTCCTGAAAAAAAACAACACAGCCAAAAGAGTTCCAAAATGGAGCATAACATCAAAGAGAACACCCTGCTGATGGAATCCTTTGATCAGACTCTGAGCAATAACCAGATGCCCGGAACTGCTAACTGGTAAAAATTCTGTTAAGCCCTGGATGATACCAAGCAGTATTCCTTCCCATATATTCAAAGAGAATTGTTTCCTTTCTCATCATAAAAATTTCCGGTGATCACGCTGCGCACTGCATTCATAAGATCGTCACGGGTTTCCACGGAATATCCTTTAACATAAATCGGTTTGTCTATAATTATGGTTATTTCCCCAGGATTGATTTGCAATGATTTTCTCGGCATAATCGCTCTGCTGCCTTTTATTGATATCGGGATGATTGGCACTCCCGCTTCCAGGGCGAGGTAGAACAGACCTTTTTTGAAAGGCCGGATCCTTCCATCCCGGCTCCTGGTCCCTTCGGGAAAGGTCATCACCGATTTGCCTTCTCTGATCTTCTGCGCCGCTTCGCTGAGGCTATGAATCGCTTTTGCGTGGTTTTCTCTGTCAATGGAGATATATCCTGCTCTCCTCATGGCATGTCCCATGATGGGTATATAAAAGATTTCCTTCTTGGAAAGCCATCGAAACTGAACTTGAATGTTGGCCAGTAAAGCTAAAATGTCAAAATTGCTCTGGTGGTTGGCCATGAATACTAGGGGAGTATCGACAGGAATGTTTTCCTCCCCTGTTATTTCCACCTTAACCCCCGTTATACGGAGTAAGGTTTTTCCCCAGAGACTTGCAACTTTATGGACTGTATCTTCAGTGTTTACAGCCATGTAGGATGCGATAACTGCTGTAACCGCGAAAAAAACGGTAGCGATCACATCTAATGCCAACAGAATTGTAGAATGAAACAAATTATTCTTTGCCATTGTTTAATAAATCCGCCGAATAGCTGAAAATATTCAAATTATCTGTACTTGATAATGGAAGGTAAGTCAATATCGAATATTACAACAGATGTAGCGATAGGCCGATGAATTTTTAAAAATAATTCGTTTGCCATGAAGATTTAATTTGTGTATTATTCCCTCACGACAGCTTAATATGAAAAGGGAGGGTGAAATGGTTAATAAGGTTATCTTGGTTGGAAGATTGGGAGCCGATCCTGAAGTCAGATATACACAGGATGGTGCAATGGTAACGAATTTCAGATTAGCTACCGATGAACAATGGAAAGATAAAACCGGAGAAAGAGTTCAAAGGACAGAATGGCATAGAATTGTTACTTTCGGAAAATTGGCGGAAATATGTGGGAATTATCTGTCTAAGGGAAGATTAGTATATATAGAAGGCAGGATTCAAACAAGGTCATGGGATGACAAGGACGGAAATAAGAGATATGCAACAGAAATAATTGCTTTAAATATGCAGATGCTTGAACGAAAAGGACAAGGCTCTGATCAATCAAAAGCACCGGCCAACGAGGGTTCATCCTTCGAAGGAGCAGAAATGGCCGAAGACGATGTTCCGTTTTAGACATTAATCATCTTTGTCTTTAATCTTTTTTGAATCCCTGGTATTTTCTACTTCATCCTGATCCCGGAAGGACTTTTTAAAGTTTTTAATTCCTTTGCCGATGGCTCCTCCTATTTCAGGAAGCTTACCGGCTCCGAAAATGATCAGGATAATAACCAATATGATGAGTAACTCGGGCATTCCTATACCGAACATAGCTTATACACCCCTTGAAAGAGGAACACTTCACTCCTCGAAATGATATACTTTTTACGAGCTTGTCAAAATTAGAACATTGAAAAATATTTGTCAATAATCTATTCAATTGTTTTCAGGCAAGACTAAGTGGATGACCTTTCCATGTTCTCCAAGAAGGCCAAGAGGTTTCCCCTGGAACTCTATATCCACGCCTCCCGCGTTACCGATGTCAATAATAAATTTTTCTCGCGCTTTCCTTGTAATTTTTTCTCCGGGCTTCATTAATATCTCGTAGGATGGATTATCGTCCTCAATAATTTTCAGCCATGACAGTTCTGATGCTTTTATGTCTAAAATATATTTTTTATCTTCCGTCGCGGTTTCTGCTTTTTGTGTTGTTACCTGTTCATTATTTGTTGTTTGAATCCCGGTTTCAGAGATATTTGCTTCCGATGCAACTATTTTATCCTCGTCAACGGCTTGAGTATTTACTGGTTCGCCTGTTGCCTGAGTATGGATTTCTTTTGTTTCTGTTTCAATGCTTGCTGCCCCGGTTGGTTCACTTTGAGGAACTTTAATGAGCTTTTCAACGGGAGGAGCTTTGGCAATTTCCGGGGTTTCATTATGCTTGCTGTAATACATAAAAAAGGCAATAAGGACGAGAACAAGAGCAATTGTTGCCCAGGCAAACCTTTTGTAGAGAGACCCGGGTCTAACGTTTTTTGTTGCGATTTCTTTCTTTTCTTCTAATGTTTCAAATTCTGCGATGTAATTGTTATAAGAAGAAAGAATTTCTTCACTATCAATGTTTAGTGCTTTAGCATATGTTTTTATGAATGCTCTGGAATAGACAGGCTCAAGAAGTTGCGAAAATTCTCTTTTTTCGATTGCATCGAGGATTGATACACCGATTTTTGTAAGTTGAGATATCTCTTTTAGCGTTAATCCTTTTTCTTCCCTGGCCGCTTTTAAATCAATGCCTGTTTCCTTTGTATTTTCATTTGATTTTACAGGATTCATGATATTTTACGTACAAAATATATAAGATTTTGTATCATCTAACACTAAATTTGCCTCTGCGCAATAAAAAGTTGATATGGGTTATTTAGAAATAATACCAGATGGATGCATAATCATCAACATTTTCACCGTCATCGGAAAGCCTTTCAAGGTAATCGCAGATACCTATATCTGTATAGAGATAATCTTTTGAGGTCGTGAGTTTCGTATCCCATGAATAGAAGCGGTATATCCTGCGACCGTCTGATAAGATCATAATGACTTCATGATCTTGCCACGCCCTCACGTGGGATTTCCCTAATCTGGGTACATTAAAGACCGGTTCATCTGTTCTGACGAGGCCGGGCAGGAGTCTTGCTTCTTCCTTTCTTTCCTGCTCAATTCTGGCGATGGGGATTCTGAAGTCGATTGTTTCTTCTTTTCCCATACAGTTGAATGTGTAATAGGGGTCTATCCCTGAGACTTTCAATGATTTTCTCAAAAAAGCCGTTTCAAATTTTTTGCTGTTATAATAGGTAAATACCTGCTGATTATAGATGTTTATTCCCAATCTTTTTATCCGTTTTATCGCATCTAAAGTATCGGGTGTTATTTCTGTAGCGTGTTCAAAATGTGTAACTATGGCAATCTCTCTTTTCCCCCATTCGTGATATTTTTCGAGTATTTTGAGAAAGCCATCGTTAATTCTCATTGGTAAAGTTACAGGAGTTCTGGTTCCAATCCGGATTCTCTCTATATGTTTTATGTCCGCCAGTTCTCCGATGATCCAGTCAAGATACTTATTGTTGAGAGTCAACGGATCCCCCCCAGTTAACAAAACCTCCGATATGTTTTTATCATTTTTTGTCCACTCGATCATTTCTATTACTTTTTCCCGGGGCAACATTACATCCTCATCGATGTCTTTCACTTCCCAGTTCCTCTGGCAATAAACACAAATCTGAGGGCATGAATTAAAGGGTTTAATAATGATAATCTGAGGATATCTTCTTGTGATTCCGTCAACCGGGCTCGTTGCTTTTTCGCCCATGAAATCCATATCTTTCCCAGTTGTCCAGTTTTCAATAACATTTGAAGAATACCGTGGACTTGGCATAACCTGGGCACGGATGGTACGATCATGATATGATCGCCCGTCTTTATTGAAAAGCGATAGATAATAAGGGGTTATCTCGAAAGGAATATGGTTTTCCGTGGCAAGCTTTAACCCCTTTAGTTCATCATCGTCCAGTTTTACAATAGTGGATACAGTTTTGACATCTTTGATGATATGCTTCATGTGCCATTGGTAGTCTTGCCAGTCTTCTTCACTTGCGTCAAAATAGCGGAGGACATCCTCTTTTAGTTTCTTTCTTTCCTTTACTAACGCCGGATCCAATCCCGTTCGGTATCTCCTGAAATATTTTCTCATCATTTTGCCGTACTTATCCAGCTGGGAAGACCTTTCAATAGCGGCATTTCTTCCACCCTTTGATTCTAATAGTTCATGACTTCGAGAGTGCTTTCCATATTTCCCCCGGACTCCTAGAAATAAAGCGAGGTACTCCAGTAAAAATCCCTTGCTTACTTTTTCCAGGCCATTTTTTTTATCCTTCGCAAGGTTATACAAGAGTCCTAAAGGGGAAGCTTTTGTTAAATATTCATTTTCAGTTCTCAGGGTGCTTGAAAAGACTCGAATGCATTCCCTGGCATTTCGTTTCTCTACAACGTTTAGATTTGAGAAATAAGTATCCGATTTCATGTTGTAGAGGTCTCTTCTGAGGCGATCGAGATAATCAAATAAAATGTATCGTGCCTCTTCAACATGATTAGCATTTTTAAGAACATCCTTAAGTCTCGGTTCTGCTCGCCACAACCTGTCAACAATTTCTTCTTTTGATAAAGTAATTAATTTCTTCATAAGGAATCGATCTCCATTGCCTTCTCTTTATAAGGTTATCAACATTTGCAAATCTTTTAAAAAGTAACATAAACAAACCACTCAACTACCCTATAACAAATTTATGTTATATAGAAAATAATAATTTGAGTTTTTGTTAATACTGTCACCTATTGCCTGAATCAGGTAGAGAAAGAAGTATCTCAAGAAGGTAAGGGAGTGTTTCATAAAAGGGCGGTGACGTTTACAATAAAAGAGATAATACGTTACGGGGTATATAAGCTTTATGGGGAGAGAAGATGAAAAATACAGAAGCAGTATTGGCTTTGTCGATACGTCAGGTACAACGGATAAAGAAGAAGGTAGCGCGGCAGGATACTAAGGGACTGGAAACAAATAACTCAT
>DFBI01000062.1:0-3770 GCA_002367335.1 Syntrophaceae bacterium UBA3084
CTTATTATGGGAGGACACATCAGGGTAGGCATGGAAGATGCCATTTACGTAAGGAAGGGAGTTCTGGCCAAAACCAACGCCGAGATTGTAGAGCGTTATGTCCCCCTCTGCAAAGAATACGGCAGGGAGATAGCCACACCGGATGAAGCCAGGGAAATTCTTGGATTGAGGAAAATGGCCGTTTCCGAACATGAAACTTATTAGAGTCTTTATCCTCAACAACTGCCTGCCTGTGCGTTGCCTGTCTGCGTGCGGACACGCACAGGCAGGCACGCAGACAGGCGTTTTTCGCACAGATGCTGGTGTCAGGTAATGAACAACGAGGCTCAAGGTTCAAGGTTCAAGGTTCAAGGACAAAGGTACAAGGAAAAACCTGAAAACAAATCTGCTTTTTAGTTTTAATTCCCGACCTTTTACCTTTTACCTTTTACCTTTTACCTTGATCCTTTTACCTTGATCCTTTTACCTTTTACCTTGATCCTTTTACCTTGAGCCTTCAACCTTTTACCTTTGCCGCATTAGGATATTACGTTCATTGCTTCATTCCATATTTCTTCAGTTTATATCTCAACATTCTTTCGCTGACCCCGAGCAGTTCGGCAGCCTTTGACTGATTGTGGACGGCTTCCTCCATGGCCTGCTCTATTAATCGTTGCTCCAGTGCTTCGATTGAATCTTTTAAAGAACCTTTTCCTGTTTTTTGAATAACAAGAGATTGAGATGAACTTTCTTTAAAAGGAAGGTCATTAACAGATATGACTGAATACCTGGCTATAACTACAGCTCTTTCAATAATGTTTTCCAATTCCCTGATATTCCCGGGATAATCGTATTTTAAAAGGATATCCATTGCTTCGCTGCTCAATCCTTCAATCTTTTTACTATTTTCAGCAGAAAAACGTGAGATGAAGTGTTTTATCAATAATGATATATCCTCTTTTTTCTCTCGAAGAGGTGGTATATTCATAACCACCACGTTCAGTCTGTAAAAAAGATCTTCCCTGAAGGTACCTTCTGCAACCTTGTTTTCCAGATCGCGATTTGTAGCGCTGATAATTCGAACATCGGATTGTATGGTTCGATTTCCGCCCAAACGCTGGAACTCCCGTTCCTGGAGAAATCTAAGGAGTTTTACCTGAACGGACGGAGAGAGTTCCCCGATCTCATCGAGAAATAGCGTTCCGCCGTCGGCCTCTTCAAATCTTCCTACCCTCCTCGTTGCAGCACCGGTAAATGCTCCTTTTTCGTAACCGAACAGTTCGCTTTCCAGCAGAGTTTCCGGTAAAGCGCCACAATTTACTACAATCATCGGTTTTTCGGAGCGTTTGCTTGTTTTGTGAATCAATCTGGCGAAAAGTTCTTTACCCGTGCCACTTTCACCCTGCAGCAGGATTGTGGTCCGGCTTGAAGCAACCCTTCCCACCATATTGATTAAATCTTCCATCTTCCGATTCTTGTAAACTATCTGATCCGCAGTAAATCCTTTTTTCCATAACTTTTCGCGGAGGATCTGATTTTCCCTTATCAGTGTTCGACGCTCTGAAATCCGGTCAATCAATATATTAAGTTCATCCAGATCTATTGGTTTTGTAATGTAATCCAGAGCGCCGCTTTTCATGGCTTCTACAGCTGTTTCTATCGTTCCGTAAGCTGTCATCATTATGACATCTATTTGAGGATTAATACCCTTTACCTTCTTAAGCACATCTAACCCGTTCATCCCGGGCATCTTATAATCCAGAAGCAGAAGGTCATGGTGACCTTCTAAAACGTGATCTATGGCGCTTTTCCCATCTTCGGCCCCTGCGACAGTATGGCCTTCCCCGGCCAGGAAATCCTGAAGCATTTCCCTTTGCGACTGTCCATCTTCAACAACAAGAATGTTTAATGTTTCCATCATACCCGTCTTCTTTAGAGTTTTTATCCTCAACAACTGCCTGCCTGTGCGTTGCCTGTCTGCGTGCGGATACGCACAGGCAGGCACGCAGACAGGCGTTTTTTGCGCAGATGCCGGCATCAGGTAATGAACAACGAGGCTCAAGGTTCAAGGTACAAGGCTCAAGGCTCAAGGTACAAGGTTCAAGGTACAAGGTTTTCGCTTTATCCTTTATCCTTGGTCCTTGATCCTTTAACCTTTATCCTTTTACCTTGGTCCTTTTACCTCTCGTCGTTGCGGCTTTGCCGCTTCAGGTTTCCGTACTTTCTACGGGGAGCAAAATTTCGAAAGTCGTCCCTGACCCTGTTTCACTACGGACGTTAATTTCCCCTCTATGACCCCTTATAATCTCGTGAGTTAATGAGAGACCCACCCCCAACCCCTTTTCTTTTGTCGTATATTCCGGGTTGAAGATGCGATCTATTTCTTCAGGGGTCAATCCCGAACCTGTATCAGTAATTGTGATTTTTACTTTATCTTCTCTATCCGATTTAACGGAAACTGAAATGCTTCCCTTGCCTGAAATCGATTCCATGGCATTTTTCAAAACATTGTAAAGGGCCTGTTTCATTTTATTTTCATCCATGGAAACCATAATATTGTTATCACTCCAAGATGTTTTAATAGTGATACCCCGGGATGTGGCTTCCTCTTTCATGAGGTTTGTGATTTTTCGTATTATTTCAACGATAGAATGATTGTGCAGTTCCAGACGGCGACTTTTAGAGAATGTGAGAAACTCTTCAATAATTTCGTTCAACCGCTTGATTTCGTCGCGAATAACCCCGGTAATGCGACGAAACCCCCTTTTCTTTTCTTCGTCACTGGGAACATATTCTCTTTGAGCTCTCTGGGTGGCTAAACTGATGGCGTTAAGAGGATTGCGAATTTCATGAGCCACTCCGGCGGCAAGTTGTCCAAGGGCCGAAAGTCTTTCAGCCTGATGGAGTTTTGCTCTCATTTCTTCCATTCTTGCCAGATGTCTGTTTTGATTCCGGTAAAGAATCCACATTGAAAGGATGCCAATAATGACAATGAAAGCAGTAGCAATTAACATCCCATACCTGTTTTCTTTGAGAATGACATCTGACCTGTCACGATGCAACCCAAGTCTGGCAAATCCTGCCACCCTCCCATCCAGATGGACGGGAGTAATTATTTCAATAATGTTGTTTCCCTGAAATGTAATCTTCCGGCTTTTAATGTTTGTTTTACCCGCCATGATGCTTTTAGTAAAAGAACCGGCATCTCCCGATTCTTCAGGGACTTCACCGGCCTGCCCAAGCATTCTTTTATCCCCATCCATGACCATTAGATAGGCTAATCCCTGCCATAATCCTACTTCCTCAATGGCTTTCTTTATGGCAATCCTGGCGCTCCAGTGTCTTAATTCCACATCATCCAATGCAATGATAATGGTTCCGCTTCCATCCTTCCTGCGAAGGGCAATGTAACCTATTTCATGAAGTTTGCCGAAGCGATTAAAAAGGTCAATAAGGATTTCTTCATGTTTTGAAGTAACGGGAGGTGTTCGTGGGGAAGTGTCCCTGGGAAATTTTTTACTCTGAAAAACGATTCTACCTTGTTTGTCAAGAACAGCAATAAGCCATAAATTTTCTCTCTCGGCAATTTTCCGTAAATCTTCGTTGCTGAGATCTGTTGTTTTCCACTTGACATCGATATCGCGAGCGATATTTACAAGACCTCGTATCAGAGATTCCTGTGGTGAAAATGCCTCGTTTGTAAGTGGGACAAAAGAATTGCCCTCATGTCCCTTCTTCAGGCTCCGGTGAAGATAGTCCATATTTTCCTGGGCCACTTTCTCTACTGTTCC
>DFBI01000062.1:3822-11997 GCA_002367335.1 Syntrophaceae bacterium UBA3084
TTACCGCTAATGGCTGGAGAAAACGTCTGGTCTCTTTCTGAATTGAGGTTTGCCGGATTATTTCGCCCCCTTCGTTCATCCCTGCTATTTCCATCCTCTCTTGATGGGTGGATTCTCAAGGGTGCTCCAGGATCTTATCTGTTCCGGAGTTAAAACATCCCTTATCTCTAATTGATAATCAATCATCATTTTCTGTCTTTGAACATTTAAAATCCGAATATCTCGAGCCATACCCCGTATTTTCTTTTCATCAGCTTCCGGGTCTCTCAACAAACTTTTGAGTTCAATTTGTTTGACGATAAGTTCGCTCCTGAGTTGGAGTATCTTATTTCTGTATGTGGCGCTGATTTCTTCTATATTTTTATTCTGTTCTTCAGAAAACCTCATTTCAGTTAGAGAAACGCCATCTTTACTGTTCGTTTTTTCAGCATTTTGTTTTGGTTCCTGTACCTGCGCCGGGAAACCCATTGAAGGACAAAGAAATGCAAGAATCATCACCCACACAAAAATTTTTTTCATCAAAGCCCTCCTTAAAGTTATGTTTCCTTTTCATTGCCCTAAATTTTCAGCAAATACTATACCAAAAATTGCAATGTGTAAATAACTTAAAATTATGACATTTATTCCCGGGACAGGCCAAAAGTCGACAATAATGTCGAATATGGAACAAAACATGCCAATATCCTAACTGCCTGTATTAACATGCATTAGTATTATTGGGGTTTTAATAATCGACATTTTTTTCTTTTTTATTTATGTGTGGACAGTGTTTATATTCCTGCGATTTTGGGCAGAATGCTTTTCATTTTAGAGACTTAAAGATCATGTTTGTGTCTGGTATATGATTTGCATAACTATTCAACGACCACAGTAAAAGAATAGAATCTCCTCCGATTCTGGCTTAAACCATGTGGCCGGTCGATTTGTCTCATCCAAAATATTACAGGGTAAATTGATCGGTAAACAACAAGTTTTAACACGGGGAGGTCACGTACCTCCCCACCCCCTCCTCATCGTTTCAATACAGTTTCTTTGTATCCTATCCAAAACCCAAACTAAACATTGAAAACCCACATTTTCAAAATCTCACGCTCATAAACATACAACCTGACCCCGACAAACCGGAACTAAACAAAATTTTTCTACCACGAAAGGCACGAAGAACTCGAAGATAAAGAAAAAGATGCTTTGAGCTCGTCGAAGTCTGAGCTCACGCCACAGGATTGCCGATGACCACAGACGGCGCTGGTTGTTACTTTTTTATTCTTTGTGCCTCTGTGTCTACCTGAGTAGTGACCACCATATAACAAGAAAAGCACTCTCTTCCGATATTTCCTTTGACTTGATGAAGGTATTTATTTAAAATTCGCCGGGTAAATATCATAAGGCTGATACTATGAGTCAAAATGACCATCTCGACGATCTTGCATTTTGTGAAGAATATCTTGTTAAGGTCTCGAGAACATTCGCCATAAATATAAAAATTCTCACGGATCATTCATATAGGAGTCTTCTGCTGGCATATCTCCTGTGCCGTATAGCCGATACCATAGAAGATGATTCCTGTTTTTCTGCGTCATTCAAGAAGCAAAAATTATGCGAATATTCCGAGCTCTTTCCACCCTCACCTGACTACAAAAACCGGATTGAGATTTTCCTGGAAGATATTGCTTTCAAGCAGGGAACTGATTCATCATATCTTTTGATGAACACCGTTCGCGTTTTTAATGAATTTGTCAAACTTCCGGACAATATGATTTCTGTCATATCCGCACATGTAAAAGAAATGGCCGTCGGTATGGCAAGTTTTCAGAAAAAGGCTCCCGATGATGGCATCATATTCCTGGAGGATCAGGAAGAACTTGACAGATATTGCTACTTCGTCGCCGGTACCGTGGGTCTCATGATCACATCCATATTTTCAGAAAATTCGCGAAGAATTACACAGCGAATCAAAAAAAAGCTTCGGGAAAGAAGTGTCGCCTTCGGGTTGGGTTTGCAGATTACCAACATTGCTAAAGATTTCTATGGGGATCGTGAGCGGGGCTGGTCCTACGTGCCCCGTTCCTTTTTCATCGAAGAGGGTATTGATCCGATTCACGATTCATTTCACGATAAACAGGAAGGTTTCGTTAACGCACATAAACGGTTAATTAATCTTGCCCTTAAATACCTCGATGAAGCGTTGCTTTACACACTCGATATTCCAAGGACACTTATACGTTTTCGCCTCTTTTGCCTGTGGCCCCTTTTCATGGCGGTAGAATCGCTGGCCAAACTCTCAGGTGAACAAAATCTCTTCAAAGGCCAGGTCGTAAAGATCAGCAGGAATGATGTGAAACGGATAGTTCGTAATACCTCTCTGGCCGTTATGTCAAACAGCATACTTAAATATATGTATTACAACACCCGACGGAAAGTCAAGGGAGGTTAGGGTCTGTCATGAAATAAGTATTACATTTATCCATCTCATCTTCAGGCCATCTTTAGCCAATTCTCAATCGCAAAATCCTCAAAAGAGCCCCGCTATTCCTGCGGCTTCGGCGTGAGCTCAGTCGAACGGTTTTGCTCACTTGTATCGACTAAACCTGACCCAAATCCGGGCGCCTAGCTGCAACACTTATTTCATGACAGATCCTTAAAAAGATGATTCGTACTTTGACGGTTTCGTAAAAAATTTTCCCCGGGGAGGCGTACGGAAACAATAACCGCAGGCATATCATTGATATTCCGAGGATTATTTTTTGAGCATAACGCAGAAATTGGGCGAAAAGACCATTAATCAATGGAATCATTTATTATTTTGCTATAACCAGTTTACTGAACTACTCGGAGGCGTTTTACTGAAATGAAATCACTCGGTATATGTATTGGAGCATCAACACTCTCGGCTATTGATATCCTGAAAGATAATGAAAACAAAATATCCACAGGCAACATCTACATAAAGCCGCATGAAGGCAACCCCCTCGAGGCATTTTTAAAGCTATTCAAGGAGCTGGATATAAAGAGTTATTCCAGGATAGCCGTAACAGGGAGAAGATTCAAGCAACTTGTGAATCTTTCCTCCATACCAGAGCCAGAAGCTGTTGAAACTGCTTTGTTTCATCTATCTGATAATAATAGACAATTTAATGCTGTTGTCAGCGCCGGGGGCGAGACATTTATGGTTTATGTCCTTGGCAAAGATGGAAGGATTATTTCAGCTCAGGCAGGAAACAAATGCGCTTCAGGTACAGGGGAATTTTTCCTGCAACAGATAAAGAGAATGGGCATTTCCCTCGACGAGGCGCTCAGTATTCCTGAAATGGACAGTCCATATAAGCTTTCTTCCCGCTGCACGGTATTCTGCAAAAGTGACTGCACCCATGCGACGAACACCGGTGTGCCTAAAGGACGTATTATCGCAGGATTGTGTCAGATGATGGCATGGAAAATCCTGGAAATAATGAGACAAGTCCCCCGAACAGATATTATGATCATTGGAGGTACTTCCCAAAATTCAATTATGATTGATTACCTCAAAAAAGAGATCGCAAATCTGGTAGTCCCGAAAGAGGCGCCATATTTTGAAGCCCTCGGAGCAGCGCTTTGGGCGCTGGATAACAAAACAGACCCGGCACCCAACATAGAGAACCTCATTAAAAAAGACAAAGATCCGTTTTTTTACCTGCCTCCGCTGAAGGATTTTGAAGGTATGGTAGATTTTAAAACAGCGGGAAAGGGAGAGACAAAAAGAGGTGACCGTTGCATACTTGGACTCGATATCGGATCCACAACAACAAAAGCCATATTATTAAGAACCTCAGACAACGCAATGTTGGCATCTATTTATTTAAGAACAAGTGGCGACCCGGTCAAAGCATCAAGGCAATGCTACCAGGCCCTTTATGATCAACTCGGCGATCTTGAAGACAAAATAGACATTGTCGGCCTGGGTGTGACTGGTTCGGGCAGGCAGATAGCCGGATTGCACGCTATGACGGATTCTATCATCAATGAAATTATCGCCCATGCAACGGGCGCTCTTTTCTATGATAAAAATGTCGATACCATCTTTGAGATAGGGGGCCAGGATTCGAAATACACTTATATCACAAGCGGAGTTGCTTCCGATTATGCCATGAATGAAGCCTGCAGCGCGGGAACAGGTTCTTTCCTTGAAGAAGCCGCAAAAGAGACCCTTGGCATTGAAGTGGAGGAAATCGGAAATATAGCAATGCGAGGACAACGTCCCCCCAATTTTAACGATCAGTGCGCGGCCTTTATCGGGAGTGATATCAAAAATGCATTTCATGAAGGAATTGGCAAACAAGATATTGTAGCCGGACTCGTATATTCTATCGGCATGAATTACAATAACCGCATTAAGGGAAACAGACCGATTGGGAGGAAAGTCTTTATGCAGGGTGGGGTCTGCTACAATCGAGCGGTACCGATTGCTATGGCATCACTTTTAGAGAAGGAAATTATTGTCCCCCCAAATCCAGGATTGATAGGTGCTTTCGGTGTAGCGCTTGAGGTAAAGCATCGAATAGATCTCGGTCTCATAAAAGAAAAGCGCTTTTCACTGGAACAGCTAAAAAACAGGTCGGTAGAATATGGCAACAGTTTTATTTGCAAGGGATGTGACAGAAAATGTGAAATCGCAAGGATAAAGATAGAGGGGAAGACATACCCCTTCGGAGGGGCTTGTAATAAATGGTATAATTTAAGATTACACCATAATATAAATATGGAGGAACTTGATCTGGTTGATTCCTTCGAAAAACTGATCTTCCATAAATATATAGACCCACCCGAGAAATTCGGTATCGGTAAGAGCGCAGAAACAGTAGGAATTAACAAGTCCTTTTTTGTAAATGAATACTATCCGCTTTATTACAATTTCTTTGCCCTGCTTGGGTTTAAGGTTGTGCTTCCTGACACTGTAAAACTGGAGGGAATAAATCGCAAAGGAGCTGCATTTTGCTATCCAGGCGAAATCTCTCATGGCTACTTCCTGAATCTTCTGGAAAAGAAGCCGGATTATTTATTCATGCCGCAACTTAAGTCGACTTACGTTGAGACAAGTTCAGAACATACTGAAACATGCCCGATTTCTCAAGGCGAACCATACTGGCTGGCTACCGCTTACAAAGATAATAAAACATATCACCACATTAAGGAAAAAGGAAGGGTACTTTCTCCCGTTATAGCTTTTGACAAGGGAGACAAAGAAGTAGAAAAGGCTTTTCTCATGATGGCCCCCAAACTTGGCATCAGTAAAAAAAAGGTACGCATGGCATATATGGAAGCAACGCATATCCAGAAAATGGTCTTTGGCAAAATGAAGGAAAAAGGGAGGGAGGCCCTGCAAGCGCTTGAATCTGACCCTGATAAGTCAGCCGTAGTTATATTTGGAAGATCCTATAATGCCTTTGTGCCTGAAGCCCACATGGGCATTCCTGGCAAGTTTGCTTCAAGAAACATCATGGTAATCCCGCATGAATTTCTTACATATAATGACGAACCTATACGGGATCATATGTACTGGTCTGCCGGGCAGACAATTCTCAAAGCTGCAAGTTTTGTAAAGAAACACCCCCGTCTCTTTGGATGTTATATAACTAATTTTTCATGTGGACCCGATTCATTTCTTGTCGGATATTTCCGTAATATAATGGGGAAAAAGCCTTCATTAACACTAGAGCTGGATAGTCACACTGCCGACGCGGGATTGGAAACCAGGGTGGAGGCGTTTCTTGACATTACTAAAAGTTACCGTGAATTAGAACGACATAAAAAAATTATAGACGTTCAAAGCAGTTTCATCCCGGCAGAAATCAAATTAGACCAGGAGAAACAGGTATTTATTGATTCTTCACAAAAAGAATACTCTATTTTTGACCCTAATGTGCGATTTGTTGTGCCTTCGATGGGCTATCTTTCGGATGCTGGTGCGGCAATATTCAGAAGCATAGGCCTTAATGTATTAGCGCTTCCACCAGCCGATGAAGAAGCGCTCAAACTTGGCAGGGGAAATACTTCCGGCAAAGAGTGCCTCCCTTTGATATTAACAACGGGAAGCCTTCTTCAATACCTTAAGCACAACAAAAACAATGGTGAACGTGTAGTTTATGTGATGCCTACCGCTTCAGGGCCATGCAGGTTCGGCCAATATCACATATACATACGTGATCTTATCAAAAAACTGGGAATAAGAAATGTTGCTGTGTTTTCTTCCCTTACATCTGAAAACAGTTATTCAACTCCCGGGGCAGGAAAATTGGTATTACTTGTATCAAACGGCTGGTCCGCTGTAGTCATTTCGGATATCATGCAGGATGTTTATTCTGTCGTGCTGGTCAATGCTGTTAACCCAAATTCAGCAATGAAAATCTACAAGGAAGAATACAATAAAATAATAGCAACCCTGGAGGACACACCAAGCTTTAAAAAATTAACACAAACAATTGAGGAAGTGGCAGATGCCCTGCGCAAGATACCGGTGAAGAGATCTATCGAAGATACCCCTACTGTCTTGCTAACAGGTGAAATATTTGCCCGCCATGATGAAATTTCGAGACAATCCATAATAGAAAAGTTAGCTGATAATGGGTTTGCTTCGAAAGTCTCCAGCGTTATTGAGTGGGTATACTATACAAACTGGCTTGTTAAACATGGATTGTCAAATTCGCATTCCAGTCTAAAGGAACGACTGTTACTTTTTATCAGATCAATCTATATGAAAAAATATGAGAAGACGTATCGAAAAGCAATGGCAAAATCGGGGCTATTTCAGTACAGGCTTGAGGATGTTGACTATATTTTAAATCACTCAGGCCACCTGATTAATCCACAGCTCACAGGTGAAGCAGTCCTGACGATCGGAACGTCAATAAATGAAGTAATCGATCATTACTGCGGTGTTATTGCGATAGGCCCATTTGGATGCATGCCAAGCCGTCTGGCAGAGTCTATCCTCACGAGGGAAATGAACAGGGAGGGTAAAACAGCAGCAGGCATTAGAAACAAAAAAACAAGGAATATACTGAATAATATTGAGAATATTCCATTCCTTGCCATAGAAAGCGATGGGAATCCATTTCCGCAGATCATAACAGCACAGCTTGATACTTTTTTGCTTCAGGCAAAAAGAACATATGAGGAAATGAATAAGAATTAAGTCAATGTCGTTGACTTAAGAATACCTTAGGAATCAAGAATAAATAAGTTATACGGATTGCGCCGTAATTTTGTTTGTTTTCAAGGCGTGTTGAAGCTCGCATAACGAGTTATTTATGCTTGCTGACTTAGACACTCACTATAATATTTTTACCACGAAGATAAAAAAAGTAAGGAGGGGGAATGGCAAAGGTGTACGAATATCTTGATGATTACACCGTGGGTGAAAAAATAATATCACCAGCGAGAACAATTACTGAGGCAGACATTATCAACTTTGCCGGTTTTACCGGGGATTGGCATCCTCTTCACACAAACGTGGAATATGCAGCCAAAACACCTTTCAAGGGAAGAATAACTCACGGGATGCTGACATTAAGTATTGGCATGGCCCTGCCCTTTCGTTTGGGGCCATATTCGAGTTATCTTCCAAAGTCTTTTATCGCCTTTTACGGCATGGACGAAGTGCGCTTTACCGCTCCAAACAGGATTGGCGATACTATTCGTTGTGAAGTCGAAGTTGTTGAGATAACAGAGAAAGGCAAGGACAAGGGCATATTAACAACCCGCAATTTAATTAAAAATCAGAAAGACGAAATACTGGTTTCCTTTGTCTTAAAGCTGTTTTGCGGGAAGAAACCACAGTAATAATTGTTCTTAGAAAGTTGATATCGCACCTGGGGTGATTATTACAGTTACGAAAAAATGATATCGTTATAAATGAAAGGAGATGCTGGAATGGTCGTAAAATCGGATGAAAAGGAATCACGCAAGGATAGACGAGAAAGGGAGCATAAGGAAAACCGAGAGCACTGGCTGGCGGAAGAGAAAAAAATTTATGATCTGTGGGAAAGAGGCGCCAATCCCGGAGGCCGGAAGCAGATTGATCGTCTGGCAAAACAGGGGAAAAAGCCGGTTCGCCGGCTCATAAAACAGTTAATAGATCCGGACACAACGTTTTATGAACTTAGCCGGGGCGCCGGTTTTGGAATCGACTATGATGTAGTT
>DFBI01000227.1:0-2387 GCA_002367335.1 Syntrophaceae bacterium UBA3084
GCCAACGTGCCACCTGTGGCCAATGATGATTCCGCAACCACAGACGAGGACACGGCAGTCACAATTGATGTGGTTGCAAATGACACTGACACTGACGGCACTGTTGATCCATCCACAATTACAGTAATCATCGATGCTTCGAGCGGTGGAACTACAGTGAATGGAAATGGTACGATAATATATACACCTGATACAGGATATATTGGGACCGACACCTTTACTTACACTGTAAACGACAATGATGGAGCCACTTCTAATGAGGCGACGGTTTTGATCAATGTGATCGGTGATCTATTATTCTATGATGATTTCAGCAGTGATACTACGGGAAACTATACCATAACACACACCTTGACAAATGGAGGGTTCGGAAGTTTTATTTATGACGCATCAGGACAGAGAGCGCAAGTTCTGACTGGTGACGATATAGGTCTGCAGTTTTCTCATAATGTGCCAGCCAGGAATAAAGGTATCTTCAGCGTAGATTTCCTGCCCACTCAATGCTATCCTAACGGTGGCATAGTTCATATCAGGCTTGTTCAGGATTCAGATAATTACTATGAGATCAAGAACACTGATGGCTACGGTGCTAAAGAGATAAAGAAAGTTGTAAATGGTGTAACCGTCGACAGTTATACCTTTACCAGCGAATATGCCCAAAATAATAACTATCATATAGAATTCTACTTTACCCCAGTTGGTAGTGTGATTAGTATATTTGGAGAGACGGCGATTCTTGATAGCAACAGTGAAAGTATCTTAGTAAGCAGCTTTGAGATCAAAGTGACGCAACAGGATGCTTATTTTGACCATATTGAGTTTACAGATGAGCTGTTCGCAAAAATCTATCAACCAGACAATTACTGTTTAACTGGTGGCAACAACTTCTCAGTAAAGGCAATCAGTAATGCTGATGCAAGTCAGAGCCTACGTTTCGTGGTGGATATTAACACGGCTGATGAATACTTCATTGACGATATTTCTGCACCATTTGAAGTAGAGTTTACTGGTTTAGTCACAGGCGAACATACAGTAGATGTTTACATAGTGGATGGGCTAGGACTCGAGGTCCAAGGTCCAAAAACTCATGACCAAAAACATCATATTGCTACCGGAGGTGACTATTATGTCGGCATGGGAGACAGTATAACCTTTGGAAGCCATGATGACGATCCTTCAGATGATACCTCAAGTGACGGAAGAAATACCAACGGAGGCTATATACCGGTTTTAAACGATTTCTTGACCACTGACCTGGCGAAGCCCCATTATATAACAAACGAGGGAGTCCCTGGTGCCCAATCCGTGGATGGAAGAAATACGGTTCAGGATATATTGAACCGGCATCCACAATCAGAACGTTTCCTGATACTATATGGTACAAATGATGCCGGCGCATTACTTGCGGTGCCGAGTGGAGAGACCTTAAATCCCGGTGATAGCGGATATGGTGGATCCTTTAAGGATAATATGCAGCAAATCATAAACGCCATTATTAATGGAAGCAGCACGGAAGCCTGTATTGCGAAGGTGCCTGTGCAATTGGCGGATTGTTCGACTTGTCCGTGGTATGAGAATCCTTCAGAAGGCGCTAGAAATGAGATCGTCAGAGGATATAATCGCGTAATAGATGAATTATGTGGTGATCCACTGAATCAAATTAGTGTAGTGCCTCCGAATTTTTATACCTATTATTTGGATCATTATCAGCAGGAATATGCTGACTGGCTTCATCCAAACGGTCTGGGTTACCGGTCCATGGCAGATCTATGGAGACAGGCATTGACGCTGACGCAGTAGGAGTGGAATATGAACAGGTTAATAACATATATATTGTCAACTTCACTGATTTTATTTCCCGGTGCACTCTGTGCGAAAGATCTTGGCGTAAGTGACGATGAAGCAAGAGACATAGCAATCGAATTTTTGGAACCGCTGTTCATCGATTTGAAAGATGGGGATGTAGACGCAATGAAAATGTACATATCTGATAACATGTACAAAAAAAATAAGGTCTTGTTGAAAAAAAATAAGAAATATGCAGAGTTTTTGAGAAAATTTTACAAAGATTCCAACTTTAGCATTACCGATATTAACATTGTTGATAATCAGATTGATGTGATGATACATGTCCAATACAACAACGGAAAGTCGAGCATTTACAACTTGAGGCTATTCCAACCTTATGCTGACTTTGATTGTGATGAGCCATGGGTATTGGAGGAACTGGGTATGGAGCCATTTAGATTGCCAGATGACGTCAATGATCCCAAGATCTGGAAAGTAGAACAGAAAATGGCGCATTGAATAAATGAATTCGTAACCGTTCACGGGGTTACGACGCCCCCCATTTTACCGCACCCACCGAACTGTAAGCGTTTACAGGG
>DFBI01000227.1:2435-26213 GCA_002367335.1 Syntrophaceae bacterium UBA3084
CCTGTACTTCAAGTGCCCGACAACAAAGCAGATGCAGTGCCCTGTGAACGCTTACATGAATTCAAATAAATAAGATCTAAGCTTGGATAATGTTAGACACTGTTTCTCGAAGAAAAGAGGGAATTATCCCGCAATATATATCCAGGGAGCAGGCCAAAGACACAGGCATGGCGGCAGTCTTGATTTGTTTGATATTGTCACAAGTAATTCAACATCAGTACTTTACGATTGCCGCAATAATATTCTTATTAGTTAATATGATATGGCCTGATATCTATCGGCCTGTTGCCAAATTATGGTTCGGATTTTCCCATGTCTTGGGGACCTGTGTGTCAAAGGTGATCTTGACTGTTATCTTCTTCCTTCTTGTAACTCCGGTTGGCGTTATAAGGAGACTTGCCGGAGCTGATACCTTGCAATTAAAAAAATGGAAAGAGAACACTCAGTCAGTCTTTAAGGTCAGAGATCACAGATATGAGCCTGATGAAATAGAAAAGCCGTATTAATTGGGGGGATTATGGAGTTCATCAAAGACTTATGGGGGTTTTTGAGAGTTCGAAAAAAATTCTGGCTTCTTCCAGTCATCATAACCCTGCTTCTTTTTGGTGCACTTATTGTATTAACTAGTGGTTCAGCAATAGCACCATTTATCTATACCATTTTTTAGGAACAGTATATGTCAGACGCTATATTGGGTTTATCTGCTTACTACCATGATAGTGCCGCGGCTCTTATCATGGGTGGTGAAATTGTAGCAGCGGCACAAGAGGAACGTTTTACCCGAAAAAAGCATGATCCATCTTTTCCTGTAAATGCTGCCCGGTATGTGCTTGAGGAAGGGGGCTTAGGGTTAGAAGACCTAACCGCTGTTTCCTTTTATGACAAGCCCTACATTAAGTTTGAACGGCTTCTGGAGACCTATCATGGATTTGCTCCAAAAGGGCTGAAGAGCTTTTTGTCCGCAATGCCTGTTTGGATTAAGGAAAAGTTATTCATGCGCAGGATGTTGCGTGAGGAAATGGGTAAAATAGGACCGGGCAGGCCTCATATACTGTTTCCAGAGCATCATTTGTCCCACGCGGCTAGCGCATTTTATCCTTCACCATTTAAAGAGGCAGCAATTCTCACGGTGGATGGAGTGGGAGAATGGGCTACTACGACAATAGGCTATGGTGACGGGAATTCCATAACTGTTCTGAGGCAACTGGATTTTCCACATTCGCTGGGGCTATTATACAGTGCTTTCACCTATTTTTGCGGTTTCAAGGTGAATAGCGGAGAATATAAATTAATGGGGCTTGCTCCATATGGCAATGTGCAATCAAGCCGGATTCAAGAGTGGAAGAATGCTATTATGGAGGTTTTGGTTGATGTTCGTGAGGATGGATCCTTACTCTTGAATATGGATTATTTTGACTATGCCACCGGGTTGACCATGTGTCATAATGAGAAATGGGAAGAGCTTTTCGGCATTCCGAAACGGGAACTCGAGACCGAATTGACACAGCCTTATATGGATCTCGCCTCAGCCATTCAGCAAGTTACCGAGGAATCGGTTTTTAAGCTCGCCGAAACGGCACAGAAACTTACGGGATCGAAGAATCTTGTCATGGCTGGTGGTGTAGCCCTTAATTGTGTGGCAAACGGTAAGTTGCTAAAACGAGGAACGTTTGAAGATTTTTGGATTCAACCCGCTGCCGGCGACGCTGGAGGGGCTCTCGGCGCAGCATATTCTGCTTGGCATATTTGGAAGGGGCAAAATAGAAGTGTTGTAAATGATCAGGATTCCATGAGGGGAGCTTATCTCGGGCCGAGGTTTTATAGTGCTGATATTCTGAGAATTGCACGAAAATATGATGCACCCGGGCGTAAAATCGAAAATTTTGACGAGCTATGTTCTTTTGTAGCGGAGATATTATCGCAGGGCAAGGTGGTTGGATGGTTTCAGGGAAGGATGGAATATGGACCGCGCGCCTTGGGGAACAGAAGTATATTGGGGGATCCACGCGATCCGGATACACAAAAGAAACTGAATTTGAAAATCAAATACCGGGAAGGTTTTCGCCCATTTGCGCCTTCCGTACTTAACGAGGATATAGAAGAGTATTTTGAACTTGACAGGCCATCACCTTATATGCTGCTTGTGGCACCAGTGAAAAAGCACCGGAGGAATCCGCTCCCTGAAGGATACGAAAATTTGGAGATGTATGAAAGGCTCTATCATCTACGTTCCGATATTCCCGCTATTACCCATGTGGATTATTCGGCAAGGATACAGAGTATTAACAAAAATACAAATGAGCGCTATTGGAAACTGGTTATGGCTTTCAAAGAAAAAACCGGTTATGGGTTGGTGGTCAATACAAGCTTCAATGTTCGAGGGGAGCCGATAGTATGTACACCAAAAGACGCTTACAAGTGTTTTATGAGGACCCAGATGGATTATTTGGTAATGTGTGATTATGTCTTTGATAAATCTGAGCAGCCAAAGTGGGCTCAGGATGAGGACTGGCAAAATATGTATGAATTAGACTGAACCGCCTTTTCTATTGTATTTGTGTCTGGATGTTGGTTTACTGTATTTCAGTTCTTAGTTTCAAACCTCTTCACTTTCACTCTATTCTTTCCCCGGAATGACTGTCAAGCAAAGCAACATATTTGAAAGAAATTCGAAAAAGAGCTTGATAATCATAGGATTATTCATGGTCTTTTTGCTGACGCAAGTCACGGAGTACTTTCTTTCAAGACAGTATGAGAATGTACAAAAGAAATCCGGTGTAAAGAGAAGTATCAGACTGCGTGAGCATCAGCCGGATCAGGACATGTATTTGATTCCTGACAGCGATAACATGAAGAAAGCGGATTCGCTGGAACAAAAGCAATATCGCTTCCGTACTGATAATAACGGATTTGTTCGACCAAGCGACATACACGTAAAACCTGAACTTACTATAGTTTTCTTAGGTGGATCGACGACGGAATGCATGTATGTAGATGAGGAACTGCGCTTTCCATACTATACTGGTAAACTTTTGGAAAAAGAATCTGGTTTGAAGGTGAATAGTTATAATAGCGGAGTCAGCGGAAATAACTCTATGCACTCAAATGACATATTGTTGAATAAAGTGATTCCATTGCATCCGGATTACGCCATATTGCACCACAATATAAATGATATAACGATTCTTCTTATACAAGGTGGTTATTGGAATGATCATTTTAACAGAAGTCTGATTTATAAAACTTTGTTACAGAAAGATAGTACAAAGGACTTTTCAATTCATAGCAAACTAAAAGCTGTGAAAGACTTGATATGTCCAAATCTATATAGGGCAATTCAGTCCTTTTGGGGAAATAAGAAACTTGCAGATCGAGATGAATGGGAAGAATTCAGAGGTAAAAAAATAACAATAAATAAAAAATTTATTTTATCTGAATTTCGAAAGAGCCTGAACACTTTTATAAATATATGCAGGGTGCATGAAATTGTTCCGATACTGATGACTCAGGCCAGTCGTCTAAAAAAAGAGCCTGATCAAAATATAGCGGAAATCGTTTTTCACTTAAAAAGAGATTTTGGGATTGAATACGACCAATTTCGTGAAATCCATTGTGATATGAACGAGACGATAAGGCGGGTGGCTCTTGACAATAAAGTTACGTTAGTCGATTTGGAGAAGGAAATTCCAAAGGAAAAATCGCATATATACGACGTGGCTCATTATAACAATGAAGGATCAAAGGCCGTAGCTGAAATAGTGGCTGGTAAAGTGTTTACTCTTTTATTTGACTCATGAATAATAAAGATATAGCAATAAAGGTCGAAGATATTTCCAAATGTTATCGTATAGGATTGGAAGAAAAGGTTCATGATAACCTTGCAGGTGCTTTCTTTGATTTTCTTAAAAGTCCTATAGATAATTTCAAGAAATATCGTTCACTCTATAATTTTGAAGACCTGAAAAGTAATCAAAGTAGTGATTCTTCAGATATAATTTGGGCACTCAAGAATGTTTCCTTCGATCTAAAAAAAGGGGAAGTGTTGGGCATCATCGGAACAAATGGTTCCGGGAAGTCCACTCTCTTGAAGATTCTCTGCAGGATTACTCCTCCGACAGACGGATATGCAGAAGTAAGAGGAAGAGTAGCGAGCCTGCTGGAAGTCGGCACCGGTTTTCATCCTGAGTTAACTGGTCGAGAAAACGTCTATCTTAACAGCGCCATACTTGGGATGAAAAAAAAGGAAATGGAAGGTAAATTTAATGACATTATTGAGTTTTCCGGTATTCGACAATTCATCGATACGCCGGTTAAACGTTATTCAAGCGGGATGCGGGTCCGACTTGCCTTTGCAGTCGCAGCTCATTTGGAGCCCGAAATACTGATTATAGACGAAGTGCTGGCGGTGGGCGACGCAGACTTCCAAAGGAAATGTCTGAACAAGATGCAGGATGTTGGCAAAGAAGGCCGGACGGTCCTGTTTGTGTCCCACAACTTGCAGGCAGTTACCCGATTATGTATGCGTGCGATCAGGTTGGACAAAGGAATTCTGGTAGACGATGGACCTGCTCACCGTGTGGTCAGTGATTATTTAAAATCAAAGTCAGATACATCGGCTGAACATATATGGAAGGGTCCTGCGGGGTCACCTGGCGGAAAAATAGCCCGATTATTTGCAGCACGTGTTAAGACGGAAAACGGTAGTGTAGCGGAATCCTTTGACATAAGAAAGCCGATAGCAGTTGAAATGGAGTACGAAGTACTTGAGCCAGGGCATGTCTTATTGCCGCATTTTCATTTTTTCAATGAAGAAGGCATTTTTGCCTTCATGTCGCTGGATTTGGATCCCAATTGGAGGGGCAGGCCTCGACCGGCAGGTCGATATGTAAATACCGCCTGGATTCCAGGGAATTTGCTTTCGGAAGGACTAATGTACGTTTCCGTTGTTTTATTAGCTATTAATCCTAACAGGATTCAATTTCATGAACGTGAAGTCCTTTCATTTCAGGTGGTTGACTCTCTTGATGGTGAATCAGCTCGTGGCGATTGGGCTCATAAAGTCAAAGGGGTTGTAAGACCGATGTTAAAATGGGAAACACAATATTCTGTTCAGCAATAATGAAAATATCGTAAAAGTCAAAAAAGCTTCTCCCGTGACGGGAGAGGGCTGGAGCGAGAGTGAATAATATCGCAAAATTCAAAAGATTCAATTCAGCCTATTCAACAAAACAGGGTTTCTGCGTATAATGTTGTCAAGGATGGTTCCCTGTAGGTTTTTTTCTAATCTAACGAAGAAAATAGCCATTAAATTAGGTATTTTGCTTCAAGATGTTAATGAAATTATAGCGCATAAGACCCTTCCACATTTTGCAAACAATCCTGAGAAACTCCGAATCGATTTGCCAAGGAGGATAATGAATCCTGAGCGGATATATTTCGGCAACAACGTTTTCATAGGCCCTGGTAGCCTTCTCTTTGCAATGACACATTACCCAACAGTTTCTATGCAACCGCCGGACAGGAGATTGCCGGTTCAGCAGTTCGATTCTAAAATTACTATAGGCAGCAATGTTACTGCTACGGAAAGGCTTCAGATTGCAGCTTGCATTGATGTGAGCATCGGGGACGACGTGATGTTCGCATCAAATATTTACATAAATGACGCGATGCACGGATTTGAAGACGCCAATGTGCCATATAAGTACCAGAATTTATTTCGCATAGCTCCCATAAGAATCAATAGCGGATGCTGGATAGGACAAAACGTGGTTATTCTGCCGGGAGTGGAAATAGGAAAAAATTCAATCATCGGGGCGAACAGTGTGGTCACGCGGAGTATTCCAGCGAGGTCTATCGCAGCAGGGTCTCCTGCAAGAGTCATTAAACAGTGGGATATGGGAACCAGTAAATGGTTTTCCATTAAAGAAACTGAAAATCTGCCTGAATGAAATATGGAATTTTTCCCCTTGCAAGAGGCTAAAAAGCCTTTGGTGTCCATTGGCATTCCGACATATAACCGGGCAGACGGTTATTTGAGGGAATGCCTCGCCAGCGCCCTTAATCAAACGCATGAAAATGTCGAGGTCATAGTCTCCGATAATTGCTCGACTGATAGCACAGGTGCTCTAATACGGAGTATTTCGGACAGTCGATTGAGATATATCAGGCATGAGAAGAATATTGGACCAGCTAATAACTTCAATTACTGCCTAAAACAAGCAAGAGGCGCCTATTTTTTACTTCTACATGATGACGATCTGATAGATCCTGATTTTGTGGAAATCTGTATGAAAGCAGCCGGAGATAGTACTGATTACGGTATAATACGTACTGGAACAAGGGTAATTGATTCCAATGGTAATGTGCTCAATGAGTTAAGAAATAGCGTAGTAGGACTTTCAACCGAAGATTTTTTCAGAGGATGGTTTCAAGAGAAGACATCCTGGTATTTGTGCAGCACATTATACAATACGGAACGGTTGAGGGCAATCGGAGGATTTCAATCCAAACGTCAGCTTGTTCAGGATGGAACAGCAATAGTAAAGTTGGCCTCAAATTATGGAAGAGTAGATGTGGAAGATGTAAAGGCAAGTTTCCGCAAACATCCGGGTGAGCTGACGTTTGCTGCCAAGGTAAAAGACTGGTGTGAAGATTATCTTGCCCTTCTGAATATCATGTGTGAAGTAGTGGACGAGAAAAAAGATCTGATAAGGATGGAAGGCCAACGCTTTCTGTGTCGAATTAATTATAATAGGGCCAGAGCTATTAAATCTCCTTTCGAAAAATTAAAAACATATTTGATGGTTTACAGAAAATTCAATTATTCAGAACCGTTGACAAAGTATTTATTCTCGATTTATCTGTGGTCAAGAATCATGCGAGCAAAAAACTATATTAACAGGCTGCTAAAAAAGATAACATTCCTTCTCCCTTGGGGTAGAAGGCTATGATGAGAGGGGTTGACCCTAACTCCAACTCTCTCCCGGAGGGAGAGGGAGTTTTCCAGCATCCTGTTAATTGGTGTATACTCACTTGGCGCAAAAATGGCTCGATCCTAATACTAAAGAGATGAGATCTGCTATATCGAATCGCCTGGAATATCTGGTGTCCAAAGATGGGTGGTTTGTTCCTGCAGGGCAGATTCTTGATCGATATGAAGTAATGAATCAGGTTTTTCTTTCTTATAATGAACATTGGCTGAAAGTGATAAATAACAATCCGTTTCCGGTAGAAGGAGTAACTCTTTTAGTGCCACAGGACCAACGATGTGATCTGGTTACTAAAAGCGGTGTGAAGCTCAAACCAAACCAAGATAACGAAATTGTAATTGACCGCCTTTCTCCTTTTGAAACATTATCTATACTATTTCAAGCCAGAATAAACCCCAAAAGGCCTCAGGAAATATTGTTTTAGCCTGCTGCTGAGCCTCTCTCTCCATTTTCCATGAATCATCATAACGGGTTATGAAAATAGCGTTCATAACATCTGAATTTCCAAAACTGTCGGAAACATTCATTTTGAATCAGATCACCGGACTGTTAGATAGAGGGCATTCTGTTGAGATATTTGCCAACCGTCATTCCAATGAAAAAACGGTTCACAATGACGTAAAGAAATATAACTTGTTGGACCACACCTACTACATTGAGGTTCCCTCCAAATTTTCTCAACGTTTGTTTGGATTGCCTGGATTACTTGCAACAACTAAAAAAAAATGTCCCGCAACATTATTGCGTTCACTGAATATATTTAAATATAAAAGATTGGCTCTGTCACTCAAGCTCCTTTATAAATCCGCTCCTTTTATGAGAGATCTTGATATTATTCACTGTCATTTTGGTCCAAACGGAAATTGGGGAGCAATACTTAAGGAACTTGGAGTAAAAGCAAAACTTGTAACTACCTTTCATGGGTATGATATTAGAATGGGTTTAGAAAAAGGGGGGCAAATTTATAGGAATCTATTTGAGCGCGGTGACTGTTTTATTGCTATTTCGGATTACAATTATTCAAACTTAGTGAAATTCGGCCTGGACAAAGAAAAAATAGTCAATCTGCCTGTAGGAATAGATATTGGTAGATTTCCTGACCAGAACCCACATAAAACCTTAACTCCTGGATCACCCATAAAAATAGCGACTGTAGCACGTCTGGTAGAAGAAAAGGGGTTGCACTATGGAATTCTTGCTATTCATGAAGTGCTGCAACAAGCGCCAGAACTAAAGATTAAATACTTCCTTGTTGGAGAAGGGCCGCTCAAAGACGAATTAACTACCTTAGTTGAAAAATTACAGCTCGGGAAAACAGTAATTTTTTTGGGTTCCCTTAACCAGGATGATGTCGTCAATACCTTGATGCAGAGTCACATATTTCTTTTGCCAAGTGTAGCTGAAGCACTTCCTGTATGCCTTATGGAAGCTCAAGCCGCTTTTCTGCCAGTGGTGGCCACAGACGTCGGGAGTGTGGATCAGGTAGTCGTGGACGGAGAGGCTGGATTTATCGCCCGGTCTGAAAATACTGAAGATATGGCAGCAAAACTGAAAACATTGCTAAAACATCCGGAAAAGTGGTCAGAAATGGGACAATCAGGCAGGAAGCATGTTGAGAACTATTATGATATTGATAAATTGAATGACAAATTGGTTCAAATTTACCATGCTTTGTTGAGTTAATGAGAAAGATTATATGGGTGAATATAAAGCCAATATAGTCTCATAGGAGGAGGAAATAGGTATATGAGCAATTCGCTAATAGCAAGAAAATTCTTGGTTGTTACCTTCTTTGTATACATGTTGTTTAACGTTTTTGGTGTCAACGTTTCTCTAGCGCATAGCCCACATGATATCATAAATTCAATAGCGATATCACCAAATCATGAAAAGGATGGAACAATTTTTGCCGTTGTAAATGGTGTTTTAAAACGATCAAAGAATAGAGGCTATTCTTTCAAGCAGATTGTAAATGGCTTAGACAATATATATGCTTTCGTGCGAATTTATGTCTCACCTTCATTTAAAACCGACAATACTGTCTTTGTATATTCGAAAGGTGATGGAATATTCAAATCTGAGGATGGGGGAGATTCCTGGTTCAGGATTAATAAGGGGCTTAACAAAACCAATTTAGACACTTTGGCCGTTTCTCCTGAATTTCACCTGGACAAAATCGTTTTGGCAGGCGGTACTACTGGTGGGTTATTTAGGTCAAAAAATGGAGGAGAATACTGGACTCAGGTATTGAGCGACACCATAAAAGTTAACGCTATTACCTTTTTATATGGTTCTGAAAGGCCAAAAGTTCTCCTTGGTGATAAGGCTGGTAATCTACACGTATCTACTAACGGAGGTGAGACATGGCAGGTACTTGCAAGTATTCCAGATGCCGGTGCCATTACTTGCATCTCAATACCGCCTGAGGCCTCCCGTGACAGTATCTGGTTGTTAGGAACCGAGAAAAAGGGAATTTTTTCAACTGTTGATGGAGGGGACACATGGAAACCATTAAATACAAACATAACGGACAAACATATAACTTCTGTTGCCTTTTCACCAGATTATACAAAGGATTCGACTATATTCGCCTGTACTTGGTATGAGGCTATTTATATCTCAAGCGATAAAGGGAAAACTTGGAAAAAATATAGTACAGGTATTACTACAGATTCCCAGGCAGATGAGCCAAGATTTAGATGTCCTCACTTTAGTGACATTCAGATATCAAAAAGTTTTCGAACGGATAAAACCCTTTTCCTTGCTGGATTTGACGGATTATTCAAATCTAAAAATGGAGGGACTGAATGGATACAGCTTGAAACTTTGCCGGCAAAGGAAATTATCGGTTTGGATATCAGGTCTGTAAATGAAAATAATAATTTAATCGCGATTGCTACCGCCTTTGGAGGAAACTATATAAAAGGCCGGCAAAGAAGGGATTCCTGGGAGGTATGTAATCGCGGTCTGCGTTCCAACCATCCCTGGGGGATCAAGTTTTCACCGGAATTTGATTCAGACACCACTATGTTTTCATGGTTTAATAGATATCTTTGTATATCAAATGATGCTGGTAATTTTTGTCACGAGTTCCCAGTTCAAGAAAAAAAGAAAAAGCTTTCCAGTATCTTTGCGAAATTATTTAATTCTGTAATAGGCAAGAACCGGCAACAACGGGCTTCCTATTATCCGTGGAAGCTGGTAATTTTCCCTGACTTCCAGTTTGATAACACCATATATGTTGGCACGAGATATGGTGGCGTTATTTATTCAGGGGATGGCGGGCATACGTGGTCGAATGTTTTCAGTCCAGAGAGTGGTTGGATAACTTCACTGGATATATCGCCTAATTTTTCTAACGATAAGACCTTATATGCCAGCGTTCGATTTGAAGGGATATATAAAACAATTGATGGAGGCAGAAAGTGGCGACAAGTCAACAAAGGCCTTGATATGACAGCAATTCAATCTCATAGGACACCTTATAATCTTTATTTAGCTGTTTCACCTGATTACAAATCAGACAGGACGGTTTTTCTGGGGACTACTACAGGTCTTTATAAAACCGTGAATGGTGGGGATAGTTGGGAGAGAGTCGTGTGTCCTGTTTTAGGAGAGCAGTGCTACGTTAGAGCTGTTGCCATATCCCCGAATTATCAAGAAGACAAAACGGCATTAATCAGTATACAAGGTAAAGGTCTATTTAAATCATGTGATGGATGTTCTACTTTTGTAGAGGTTGGTTCTACCTTGATTAAAGACAACTATTGTTTAAACGTCCTTATGTTTTCACCGACCTATGCAACCGACAACACCATTTACGCTGGTGGCGAGGAATTGTTTTGCTCCAAAGATGGAGGAAATACTTGGGTTCTGATCCCCAGATCTGTAAGGTACGAAGACTATTTTAATGATTATATCCAGCGTCAGGGAAAATGGGAGGTAGTTCGTGATGCTAATTACAGTTGCTCTACATTAACACGCTCAGATACGGTTAATAGTAAAATCCTTTTGCCGTTTGTGGGCACAGGGGTCACCTGGATTGGAACGAATTCAGCTAATCAGGGGATCGGCAAGGTATATGTTGATAACAAATTTATGGGGCTTGTAGACCAGTTTGCTCCATCCCGAGGTGTTATAGTGAAATCCTTTTCGGTTGATAAGTTAGAGAAAGGTACTCATACCATTCAAATAGTAGTTACAGGCACCAAGAACCCCAAGTCTTCAGGATACGCCATAGAAATAGATGGCTTTGATGTCATTCAGTGACATTTATTTAACAATAAAAGTTGGTTATTCCTTTGCTGGATTCAAAAAATTATTTAAAGATTCACTGTTAAGATATGAAATCTCAAGGTTTCAACAAACCTGACTTCTTAATAATTGGAGCTCAAAAAGCCGGTACCACCTGGCTTTGGGAAAAATTGAACCTTCACTCAGGAATCAGTCTGCCAAAAGAAAAAGAAATTCATTTCTTTGGTGGTGTTGAAAATTATCAAAGGGGTGCAGACTGGTATTACAATCACTTTTCTGATTTGAATCCTGATAAAATCACAGGAGAGGCGTCAACGACATATTTGTATGACAGGATACCGTATTGGTATAATAAATCAGATCAGCTGGAAGTGGACACCTCTTTGCCAACTATACCTGAATTAATAACTCGTGAACTTCCAGACATAAAGATAATTGTCTTGCTTAGAGATCCCGTATGGAGAGCGGTTTCGGCGTATAAACATTGGATGAGAAAGGGTAACATTTCTCCATTTTTAGGGCTGAAGGAGACGGCTTTACGCTATCCTAAAATACGCATAATTGAATGCGGACATTATGGACGATATTTGAAATTGTGGAGAGAGTATGTCCCGAAGGAGAAGATGCTCATTCTCGTTTTTGAGGAAGATATAGTTAAGCATCCGGAAGATACTCTTAAAAAGGTATTTAGGTTCTTAAATCTGGATACTGGTTTAAAGCTCGATGATGTGGAAAAGCCTGTGCATAAAAGTTGGAGTTGGAATAGAATAATTCTTGAGCACTATGCAGCACATGTTATGAGATTATTTAGCGAAAAGAATAAAAACAGGTTGGCCGGGTTTTTAAGTTTCTTGAACCTTTCTGCCTTCGGCAAGGAAGATATTAAGTTTCTCCGGTCCAGTTACATTTCCAAAAAGAAATATCTGGAAAAACTGATTAACCGGGACTTGTCCTGCTGGGATTATGGCGATTCATTATAATATAGACGCACTATATTTTATTTGATGTTCATGTGAACTATTTTTTATCCTCTTGGTGTGTAAATTTGTTGGGCCTGCTTTTTGTGTGGACTTGGTTAATAAAAAACAGTTTTTACAGTAGGTTATGTTAATCTCAGTCGTTATCCCCGTCTATAATGCAGAAAAATACGTAAAAAGTGCCGTGGAGTCTGCTCTACAACAGAAAGAGTGTGGTGAGGTTGTTCTTGTAGAAGACCAGTCCCCAGACAACGCACTGGAGGTTTGCGGGGCACTGGCAAGACGTTATGACAAGGTAAAATTATACAGGCATGAGGACGGGAAAAACCACGGAGCAGGAATCAGTCGGAACTTGGGCATAAAAAAAGCCCAATATGATTACATAGCATTTCTCGATGCCGATGATTTTTATCTGCCAAACCGCTTTGCAAAAGCTGGGAAGATACTGTCACAGAATTCTTCCATAGACGGAGTATATGAGGCTGTAGGTAGTGAATTTGAAAATGAAGAGGCAAGGAGTAGGTATTTTGCCACCCATTCAAATGAACTTGCGACTATAACCACATCAGTAGTGCCGGACAAACTCTTTTATTATATGATATCAGGTAAATATGGCTACATGCATCTTGATGGATTTGTTGGTAAAAAAGAGGCCTTATTAAAGGTAGGAATGTTCCCTGCCTTGCGACTTCATCAGGACATGGTTTTTTTTGTAAAGTTGGCGGCAATATGCAAATTGTGCCCTGGTGAAATTGAGAAGCCGGTCTCATTACGCCGATTGCATCTACAAAATAGAATAACAAATCCTCATACGAATTTCAGGGAAACGAGTTTTTTGGCATATGAATATCTTGTTAAATGGATGAAACATAATAAAGTAGATTCGGCCCAAACAGATCTGGTAAAGACGAGATATTACAAAATGAAATACAGCCTGTATAAGAGAAAGCAGAAATATTTAACTGCGATACTTTATTGTCTCTATTACAGGCTCTTTTTCAAAAAAAAAGAAGGAATGCTGTTCAACCCTGAAGTCAGGGGATAGTGCTTTGTCTCATAAATTTTGTATCTATTATTGGCAGTATTAAATGACGAAAATCTTCATTAACATTTAATCCACTTAGATTTAAATATATCAATAATGTCAATAGGTTTCATGTCAAAAGTGGGTAAAAAATCAGCTAATATTTCAATAACAATAAATTGCCAGAATAAGGGACAGGACTTATGAGACACGGCACTAATTACATTCATTCTGCGGCTACTTCTACTGTTTGTCTTTCAAAGAGTGCTGAACGAAATGTTATTTTTATGAAAAATCCGTTGAAAATATTTCTGATCAGGAGATATCAGTCCCACTGGAGTCAACATTCTGGCATTAATCAGTTTATAAAATACATGGACAAGGAATTGTTTCAGATTACAGAACATGTTGTTTTGCCTAATCAAAACAAAACACGTCCAATTCGGTTTTTGAAGAGGAAGATATCTGATTTCCTCAGAAGAGGAGGGCCAGCACGATACCATGTTAATGATTTTTTAGCTGAGTTACACGGTTTGTGCGATTTTTTCAGACACAGGTATGATATTCTATTCTATTTGGACGGTGAACATTCTCTTAATTTTCTGCCTGGCTGGATCTCTATATTTAGTAATTTCGTAAATCGGCCAAGAGTAATTGCAATGTACCATCAGCCACCGGATAATAAACTTCATACGTGGATAGATATGGATGCCCTTAGAAAGCTGGATAGCGCAATTGTTTTTTCAGAGATTCAGGCTGATGATCTGAGCCGGTATTTGCCAAAGAAAAATATTACCACTGTATTGCATGGGATCGACGTCGATTTTTTTCGACCCGATATATCAAATAAAGATAATGAAAAATTCAGGTGCCTCAGTGTTGGCTACTGGTTGAGAGACTATGACACTGTCATAAAAGCTGCCGAAAGTCTGAAGGACTATTCAACCATTGAATTTCACATAGTATCTTCTAAGGTCAATCCGCCTTCAGATCTGAAAAATGTTTACGTACACAAGGACATCAGCGATGATGTTTTACTGAAATTGTATCAGAAGTCCGATATCCTCTTCATGCCTCTGCTGGATGCAACGGCCAATAATGTCATCCTGGAAGCCCTTGCTTGTGGTCTGCCGGTAATTACTACAGAGTTGCCGGGGACAAAAGATTATTTGACTGGCCGGGAAGGATTTCTTGTGCCGCCAGGTGAACTCGACTCATATATCAACAAGTTGTTATTCTTATATAAAAATCGTGGTAAGGAAGATCAAATGTCCCTGAGGGCTCGTAAGAGGGCAGAAGAACTTTCATGGCCGAATTTTTCACGAAAGCTGGAAAAGTTGCTGCTTGAAATAACGCAAAGGGAACAGTGTAGCAATTCTAAACCGTAGTCGTATCAGCACGTTAAGGGCTGCTCAGAAGGCCTTTGTGTCCATTTTTTTACGGTTTCTATGGACTCTGCGTGTGAAGGAGCGGGTTCGCGAAGTTATCAGCGTTCATTCTCTTATCCGGCCCCCGTCCTGTGTGTTTGAGGACGAGTTGTATGAGGAACAAACATGGAAAAAGCAGATAATAAGAAATATCCGTCTGAGGCTCTTTTAGCGGTCACATATAGATGCAACGCCAAATGCTATATGTGCAATATAGTTTCCTACCAAGGGCGCTGAAGAAGTCACTCCTGCGGACCTGAATAAGATCCCTGGAAACCCGCAGTTTGCCAACATAACCGGTTGGGAGCCTTTTCTGAGCTCAAGTTCATTATTTCAAGTGGGCTGACCATTCAAATGTCCAAAAACAGACTTGGCAAACTCACGATAACCGCATCTTGGTATTTTCAGAGAGAGAAGTGAATAATTTGGAATAATCTGGATTGATATCTATCAGCAATCAATATGTTATGGTGAGTTAATAACCTCAGACTGCTGAATTTTCTAAAATTTCACGGTGTAAGGAATTAATGAGAGTTCTCTGGTTTACTAATACCTTAATGCCTGCGGTTTACAGGCATTTTGGCCGAACTGCTACCGGTGGGGGACATTGGATGAGCGTCCTGCTTGAGGCCCTGAAAATGGAAAGCAATATCCAATTAGCAGTCGCAACGGCCCATCCAGGCCTAAAAGATACTCATTTTTGCGATAAGGGCATAGATTATTTTGTTGCTGGGCAGCCGAATCGCCTTTCCTACCTGAGCTTTTGCCAAAAAGACTTCAAGCGTTGCCAAGAGATCACTAAGACATGGGCCCCTGATATCATTCATGTTCATGGAACAGAACGGTTTTATGGACTTCTAACGAAAGAAAAAAATATCGATGTTCCATTAATAATATCTCTTCAGGGACTACTGAGTGAGTACGTGCATAAATTTTGGGGAAATTTGTCCAGAGGAGAACGCTTGCGTATGCAGACGTTTCGCGCGCTGCTGCATGGCAGGGGCTGGTTATTTGACTACGTCCGATACCGCAAGGCTGCAATGCGTGAACTCGACATTATAATGTCAGGAAAAAATTTTATAGGCAGAACAGATTGGGACAAAGCACATACGAAGGCTTTAAATCCGAAGGCCGGATACTTTCAAGTCGGGGAACTGCTCAGACCGGAATTTAGCTCCCAATCCTGGTCTATCGGGAAGATAAAACGATACTCAATAATATTTACAAATTTTGGGAGCCCACTTAAGAACGTAGAAACCATTTTTAAAGCAGTTGCCATCCTGAAACAAGATTTTCCGCCTATTAATCTGCGTTTGGGAGGGACAGTTTACAACTTTGAGGGATACCACAGGCTGGTCGCTAAAAAAATACAGAGTATGGGATTGAATGAGAATATCGAATTCCTTGGATACCTCAATGCCATGGAAATGTCAGAGGCGCTTTCCGGCTATCACGTATTCTGCATCGCCTCCCTCATGGAAAACAGCCCCAACAGCCTGTGCGAGGCCCAGCTTATGGGTATGCCTTGCGTTGCTGGCTACGCTGGCGGCATTCCGAGCCTGGTCGAGGAAGGAAAAACCGGACTTCTATTTCCTCCGGGTGACGCCGCTGTCCTTGCCCATCGAATAAGGGAAATCTTTGAATCGGACAATCTGGCCATGGACCTTGGTGCGGCTGCAAGGAAAGAGGCTATCCGGAGGCATGATCCGGAAACCGTTGTCAAACAGCTTCTTTCAGCGTATGAGGCAATTGTAACATAAAGATACCTTCTTCGCGTTTCATATCAGTAATAAGTCTTTTACATTTAAACATCTTGGTAGCTTTGGGAGATATTTCGCGAAGCCATTCTATGTTTTTTAAGAATTCATGATCATAAGTCGAAATATGTAAGAGATGACATGTGAACCCAAATTATGCACTTCAAATGTTGGGAAAATAATTATTAATCATTATATTTAATATGTTGTACCAATAAATGTGATGTGAATTTTAGCACCAAATGAGTGAAAGATTTTTGAAAAAGATTTCCCAACATTTAAAGCTACAAGAGATTGCCGATATCGCTAAATCTTCTGCGTTGTCAAGCAGTTGAAGTACGCAAGTACGTATTCATGCCTTCCGCCTTGAATCTTTGGCAATCTCGGCAATTGCATAATCTGGAGTGAATCCTGTCTGAATTGATGAAATTGTTGTCATTGTCTTTATTGGGAAAAAAGTAAAATCATATTGGGAGGATAGATAAATGAAAATTTTGGCAACCGGCGGTGCCGGTTTTATTGGTACTAATCTATGCAATGAACTTAGGTCCCGGGGACACAAAGTGATTGCCTGTGATTTGTACAATACGGACAGGGATGATTATGTCAGGTGTGATATCGGCAAGTACCGGCAGATCGTAGATGTGTTTAGTGAATTTGGACTATTTGATTATGTATATCATCTTGCGGCTGAGTATGGCAGGTGGAATGGAGAGGCGTACTATGAAAATCTCTGGCAAAGCAACGTAATCGGTTTAAAACACCTGTTAAGACTGCAGGAAGAATATGGTTTTCGGATGATATCTTTTTCCTCTGCGGAAGTCTATGGAGACTATGACGGGAGAATGACCGAAGATGTAATGCAGGAAAATAAGATAAAAGATACCTATCAGATGAACGACTACGCTATTTCCAAATGGGCGGGAGAACTGATGTGTCTGAATTCAGCAACTATGTTCGGGACCGAAACAGTGAGAGTCCGCCCAGTCAACTGCTATGGTCCTCACGAAGAATATACTCCCTACAGGGGTTTTATCCCTAAGTTTATTTATCACTCATTACACAACAAACCATACACAGTATATAAAGGACATAAAAGAATAATAGACTACGTTGAAGATACCTGTCGAACATTTGCAAATATTGTTGACAATTTTAAGCCTGGCGAAGTCTACAATGTAGGCGGAAGAACTGAATGGGAAATGGACATTAAGGAATACTCCGATCTGATCCTTAAAGCTACAGGAGCAAGTGAATCCATAGTTACCTACAAAGAAGCGGAACCATTTACTACAATAATAAAGACCATTGATTTTTCCAAGGCCATTAAAGATTTGGATCATGATCCAAAGGTTCCTCCTGAGGAAGGCATAGCTCGTACAGTTGAATGGATGCAGTGGTATTACAGGTTGAACCACTTGCAAAAATAAGTCTTTTATCCAACGGCTGCGTTCTCGTCGGCAAAAAATGCTCACGTACCCAAAAGTACGCTCCGCTTTCTTGCCTCCTCGGGCCTTGCCCTTGAAGAAAATCCATAACTTTGCAAGCGGTTCAGATTTAAATAAATATGGAAAACAAGATTCATAAAATCATGACTGTTTTTGGCACTAGGCCGGAGGCAATCAAGATGGCGCCAGTCATAAAACAAATCGAGGCGAGCCGGCAATGTGAAAACCTTATCTGCGTTACAGCGCAGCACAGGGAAATGCTTGATCAGGTGCTGAATCTATTTCAAATCACCCCCCACTACGATTTGGACATTATGATGCCTCATCAGACCCTGCCTTCCTTAACAGCAAAAATACTTCTTGAGTTGCCGGAAGTGATGCAGGAAGCCAGACCTGACATGGTTATGGTACAGGGAGACACGACCACAACATTTAGCGCAGCTCTGACGGCATTTTATCATCAGATACCTGTTGCGCACATTGAAGCAGGGTTGAGGACCAACAACAAGTACAGCCCGTATCCGGAAGAGATAAACCGCCGGCTTACGACATCTATAGCTGATTACCACTTTGCCCCGACAACAAAGTCAAAAGATAACCTTATAAAGGAGGGGTTACCTGCATCCACTGTGTTCGTGACAGGTAATACGGTGATAGATGCCCTTAAATTGGTAGTGGAAAAACACAGAGATCCATCTGTCTCAAAAATATGGCATTCCTACTTTAAAGATAAATTCAATATTTCCTTTTCCGGTCAAAAAAGGACGATACTGATAACCGGCCACCGGCGGGAAAACTTCGGAGAAAAATTTGAGGGAATCTGCATGGCATTGGCCACAATTGCGGAACAAAACTCTGAAATTCAGATAGTCTATCCGGTGCACCTGAATCCCAACGTCCAGAAACCCGTCTATTCAATTCTTGGCAGCGTTGAAAATGTTTTTTTGATACCACCGCTTGATTATGAGTCCTTTGTATTTCTTATGAATAAAAGCTACCTGATCTTAACTGATTCAGGTGGGGTCCAGGAGGAAGCTCCGTTTCTGGGAAAGCCCGTGCTGGTTATGCGCGACACAACGGAAAGACCGGAAGGCGTAGAAGCTGGAACAGCCATGTTGGTTGGAACAGACCCCTTGCAACTTATTGAAAAAACAAGTGAGCTCTTGACAAACAAATCCCTTTACAGGTCAATTTCAAAAGCTGTAAATCCATACGGAGATGGGACTGCAAGCGCCAAGATTTTGAAATTAATCTATAATTTATCCTGAATCATCCCTGAAATTTTCCACATATTAATTACACGGAGGATAAGTCATGAACATATACGAAAAACGGATAAAATGGGTTTCCGACTATATGGCCGAAATCAATCTTCCCGGTGAACTGTCTGAATATTTTAAGGCCAGAAACATTCTGGTGACCGGGGGGGCGGGCGCCATAGGCAGCAATCTTATCATTGCCCTTTCCAAACTGGTGGGACCGCGCGGAAAGGTCGTCATCCTGGATAATTTGTCATCCATCAAGAAAAGGGACCCTTGGAATGTTACGCCTCTGGATAATATCCTTTTTGTTGAAGGAGATGTGAGAAGCGACATAGACCTAAAAAGAGTTTTTAAGGAAAACATAAGCCTAATCTATCACCTGGCCGCCTTCTTTGCCAATCAGAACTCTGTTGATTATCCTGAAAATTCGGCGGAAGTTGATATAACCGGGCTTATCAAATTGTTGGAATATTCACGGCTATCCAGAGTTGAAAGATTTGTATATGCTTCAAGTGGATGCGCAATTTATGGATCTTACCCTAAGCTTCCGTTAAGCGAGGATTTTATCTCCATGCATCTTACGACACCTTACCAGATCAACAAAATGACCGGCGAAATGTACTGTAACTTTTATGCCCATCATTACGACATGAATATTGTAAATTGCCGCTTTTTCAATTCTTACGGCCCAGGTGAGGTTCCAGGGCAATATCGCAATGTGATTCCTAACTTTCTTTACTGGGCAATGAAAGGGCAGTCCTTACCTATTACAGGTACAGGTGAGGAAACCAGAGATTTTACCTATGTCTTAGACCTTGTCCAGGGCCTTATAAAATCTGGATATTTTCCTGACGCAGTTGGAGAAAACTTTAATCTGGCATCCGGCAAGGAAGTCAGCATCTTGAATCTTGCAAACATGGTAAATGATGCTGCCGGGAGTAGCAGACCCATCAATTTCAGGCCACGAAGAAAATGGGACACGAAACCCAGGTTGCTTGCTTCAATAGAAAAGGCCAAAAAGCTAATAGACTACCAACCTTTAGTGGATTTTGAAGAAGGATTCATGAAGAACATTGAATGGTTTCGAGATAATTGGGAACGTATCGAAGAACTCGCAGATTTTCCACCTGGAATGAGCAGCGCGCTTAATATTGAGGAAGAACAGCGGTAGAGCAATGCTCTAATACATACCTGGAGAATATTTGTGGGACGGGACAATAAAAAAAAATTAAACATTCTTATTGCAACAATCGAGCCTTTTCCCAAGGGAATGGCCAATACGAACCGCATCACTTCCTACGCGAAAGGAATGGTTGAATTGGGCCACTCGGTAACCGTTCACTGCGTAAAGCCTACCGAGCAAGTGGGGCGACAGATTTTAAACAAAAAGACCAAAGGAACATACAATTGCATTCAATATGAATATACGGCAGGTACTACCGTCTGGCCTCCTCATGGGAAAGAAAAACTTAAAAAGATGTTTTTACTTTTCACCGGGCTTAAAAACTCTATCAGATTGATTTTGAAATATAGAAAGCTAAGAGGCATTGACGGCGTCATTATGAACTACCATGATGTCAAAGACATTTTAGCCTACAAACTTTTAACTGTTTTTCTGGGCATTCCCCTTGTTTACGAAATAAGTGAATTCCCATTTGCAATTAACCCCTTGGCAAAATACAGGAAAAACATGCTTGGAAGATTGTATTCCAATTTATATGTCAATACAGTCTATAAGCTGTTTGATGGCATGATCATCATGACACATCCCCTGATGGAATACTTCAAAAAACTGACTCACAAGAAAAGCATATTAGTCCATGTCCCGATGACGGTTGATTACAGCCGGTTTGAAAAAAACTATCCGGACGCGGAAAAAAAATATATTGCATATGCGGGTGCCATGGGAGGAAATAAAGACGGAGTTGACATCCTGATCCGCGCCTTTGACCTCATAAGCAAAGATTACAGTGATTATTATTTGTATCTGATAGGGGATGCGCCTGAAGCCGATATGACAAAATTAAAAAACCTGGCCGCGCGCTCAGAATCGTCGGACAAAATTGTTTTCACTGGTCGAGTTGACAACTTTGAAGTCCCCAAAATCATAATGCAGGCACAAATTCTGGCTTTGGCAAGACCTTCGTCCTTACAGGCAACCGGCGGTTTCCCCACAAAGCTCGGAGAATATCTTGCTACAGGAAATCCAGCTATAGTCACAAAGGTGGGAGATATACCAAAATATCTTAAGGATGGAGAAAACGCCTTTATCTCAGAACCGGACAGCGCCGAGGCATTTGCTGAAAAAATGAGGTTTGTCATAGACAATCCGGATATTGCTCAACAAGTAGGAATAAATGGCAAAAAGGTGGTATATGAATTTTTTAATTATAAAAAACAGGCCCAGACAATAAGTAATTTATTTTACCAGCTAAAATTCTTATCAGCCAATACAAACTAATTTCATGAGGTGCTGCATGGGGCAATGAGTAACTGCACGAAAAACATACTGTTTCTTTTGAACTCTATCGCCTGCGGAGGCGCTGAGAGGCAGAGTATTGATCTTATAAACAACTTTGATAGAAATCTTTTTGGGGTTGGCCTGGCCTATCTAAATCCCAAAGAGGACCTCTTGTTTCAAGTGGATAGAAGCAAACTTCTGTGCCTTGAGTGCCTGGAGAGATCTGGGAAATTTGATTTCTCTGTCCTAAACCGCCTACGTAATCTTATCGTTCACCATGAAATTGATACGGTATTTTGTGCTACCGAATATGCCTTATTGTATGCGTTTTTGTGCAGGAAGCGTTTTGCGCATAACTTCAAGCTGGCCGTCGCCATCCACCGCCCAATTTTCAAATCGGGGATTTGGGAGTTTATCAGAAACGAATTGTATCGCCGTCTGTTGAATTATTCTGACGTCGTTGTTTTTGTGTGCAAAAAGCAGTTGAATTATTGGGTGGAGAAATTCTCCATCCAACGATCCCGCTCTACTTATATTTATAATGGCATTGACGTGTCACGGTTTACCGACAAGCTTTCTCCGAAAGAAAAGGGGGAACTGAGGGAGAAACTGGGCTTTTCGACAACGGATTTCGTTGCCGGCATATGTGCGGTCCTGCGGCCTGAAAAAAAACACAAGGACTTCATCGACGCCATCATAGCAGCACGAAAAAAAGGAGCGCCCGTCAAGGGCCTTATTATAGGAGATGGTCCGGAGCGTCAATTCATAGAAGGCTACCTTAGTGAACATGCCTTGAAAGATGACATTGTGTTGGCTGGTTTTCAGTCTGATGTGCGCCCCTTTATCGGCATCTGTGACTGTATGGTCTTGGCCTCACTTGTTGAAATCTTCTCCATTGCGGTGCTTGAGTGCATGGCCATGTGTAAGCCGGTAATCATGACTAATGTAGGCGGTGCATCAGAGCAAATCACCCATGGGAAAAACGGCTTCCTTTTTGAGAAAGGGGATACGGCTTCATTGGCAAGCAGTTTTATAAAATTAATGGAGGACGGTCTCTGTAAGAGGATGGGTGAAGAAGCACTTAAAACCGTAAGGGCAAATTTTTCTCTTCAGACTATGGTGGCATCATATGAGAAATTGCTGGGATGTGGTTAAGGTGCTTTATTTAGATGAATCGAAACAGAGGGATAGCCAGACCGAAAACATGAAAAGAAAAAAACAAATTATAGCAAAGCTGATAAGTATTATTCCTACTAGTACATTAAGAACTTTCGCGTACAGAGCTGCTTTTGGATACAAAATAGTAAAGACTAAAATTGGTTTCGGAACCATTATCCAGGTAAGACAAGCCGATTTATTTCACTGCAGCATTGGAAGGTTCAATAAGTTTATCGGGCCAATGTCAGTAATAATAAAGAAAAATTCAAACATCGGTTCAAATAATAAGTTTCGTTGTGGCGATTGGACAATGGAGGATATGTTCCGATATGCGGATTATAAACGATCGATAGAACTTAGAGAAAATACAAGAATTACCGACAATCATTATTTTGATATTGCTGGTTCATTTACACTTGGTCAAGGTTCTTGGATCGCAGGATATGGATCACAATTTTGGACGCACGATCCTTCTACCCATACTCCACTTTCAACTGATAGGGATATCTATATTGGTGATCAATGCTATATTGGAAGCGCAGTTAGATTTTCCCCAGGGAGTGGAATTACTAACAATATTTTAGTAGGCCTCGGCAGCGTAGTAACAAAGAAAATAAGTTGCGATTATTCCATGATAGGCGGAGTACCTGCAAAAATAATAAAGAAAAACTACGATTGGAAACGCAGAGAATAATTACACTGCAAAAAGTCTCCGCCAAACTAAAGACATAACGAAAACTTATTCGTAATATATGCGATACGCATTCGTAACCTATATAGGTATTTCGGGACGGCGGCTCAAAAAGGACTTTTTTCAGCGTAATCAGAGAATAATTTTTAGTGGGTATGCACTTAGCTCAACCATCAAAGAGAGCAACCTGCTGAATTTAAAACGTTTTTAGTGGTATTTACGTGCGGTTCTGGTGTTCTAAAAAAGCGCTTATATTTCAAAGTGTTAGCCATTTTTAGTTGAGCTAAGTGCATACCCGCTTAATTTTTTCGACCTGTGCAGGTAGAATTA
>DFBI01000011.1 GCA_002367335.1 Syntrophaceae bacterium UBA3084
TAATTAATGAAGTTATCAACAACCTGACTGTGCGTTGTTTAATCCGAGTTCTGCAAGTTTTTCATTCGTGGGGATTCCGTTCTGGTCCCATCCCCTCAATGCGTAATATTTGTCGAGCATTCTGTCCAGGTCTTCCTTTGCGCAATATCTCCCTTTTGAGGGTCCGTCCGGGATAGGCTCATGCATTACCCGATAGGAAAGAATGCCGTCCTTCCGGTTTATGCCGCGTCCAACATTGATAAGGCGCTCTAGATTGTAGATCCGCTCTCCGATCTTTTCAAGATCCTTAACATCGAGATTCCATCCGGTTACATAGTTCAGGATTTTTACCATATTCTCACCAATCAATCCTCCAAATTCCCCAAGCCCTTTTTCCACTGTAAAGCGGCACATCACAAGTGAATCAGCTACAGTACAGGAAGCCTGGCTTCTAATTACATATTCCGGCTGAGAGTCAAATCCCGGATCAGGTTGTTGGGGTACGCCATAATTCGGCCTTCCATCATGATGGCTGCCGCCCCTTGTAGAGGTGGAATATGCCAGCGACATTTCTCTCAATCCCCGGGCGGAATGTCCCGCACATTCCAGTCCCTGGACGCTGTAGAGATATTTGTAGGAGTCTTTTCCAAAATTTCCCGACAGTCGTTGAGAACCCATGGCAAGATATTTTCCTATACCTTCTTTTTTAACTGTTTTCTTAATAAGATTCACCATGCCATTACCATCCGCAAAATTTACCCTGCCCCCAATCTCTGTTTCAGAAACAATCCCTCTTTCCATGCATTCCGCCACGAAGGAAAGAGTAACACCCATGGAAATGGTATCCATTCCCATCAGGTCACAAACGTGATTGCCGTTAAATATGGAAACGATATCGCGATTATCAAGCATTGCTCCCATCGCGTAGAGGGTTTCATACTCAGGCATTTTGACGCTTTCTCCGGCATATTCTCCTTCGGGAACATGCACCTTTTTCCCGCATGCGACAGGACATCCATGACAGGCAATATTTTTCTCCGTGTATTTTTCTTTTATCAGTTCGCCGCTGATGTCCTGGGCATGTTCAAAGGTTTCCCGGGTATTGTTATGCGTGCAGAGTATGCCTCTTGAGTTAAGTATATTTATTAAGGAAGGTGTTCCCAGAGAGGTCGTCCCCACCGTATTCTTCTTTAGAACCTGAAATTGCTCCTTCAGGAAATTCTTGAGTCCATCCATATCGGCAACTTCGGTTTTTTTACTTCCTTTAGCAACAATGGCTTTCAGGTTTTTTGCACCCATTACCGTGCCCATGCCGGCTCTGCCGGCAGCACCGTATCTTTTTCCTCCGCAAATGATGTTCGCAAAAAGAATGCCGTTTTCACCTGCCGGTCCAATTGAGGCGCATACCGACCCCTTTCCCTCCTCTTCTTCCAGTGCGGCAATAGTTTCTTCTGTGTCCTTGCCCCAGAAACGAGTTCCGTCTTTAATCTTTCCGCCTTCTTCAGTGATGAGCAAATAAACCGGTCCCGGTGATTTCCCTGTGATATATACGGCATCGAACCCTGTTTTCTTCTGGGCGGCGCCGAAATCTCCACCATAGTTGGAATCGGCGAAAAGATTGGTGTAAGGCGAAATCGTGGCCATGTGTCCCCGGCTCGTCCCCCAGACGGGAGTACCCGTCAAGGGTCCTGTTGTAAAAACAATCGCGTTTTCAGGGGCAAAGGGATCAACATCAGAGGGAACGTTGTCGTAAATAAGCTTTGCCGCCAGGCCATTTCCTCCCAGAAACATTCCGGCAAATTCTTCATCATAATATTCTTCTCTCATTTCACCTGTACTTAAATTTATCTTGAGAATTTTGCCGGTATTTCCATACATTGCTTTTTCCTTCTTTGGCTCTTCTTTAACAGTTACAAGGATCAATCCCCTATAACTTATTGGAATTATTGAACTGTCCCTGGGAAATTTCCAAAAGGTGGCGCCACAGAATGTGCTGATTATTGTTGACAGGTATGAGCTTAGTCCATATATTCACAGACATATGAAGAGAGGCCTTTGCATAACTACATTTCCGGTCATTGCGAGAAACGAAGTAGAAAATCCCCTAACCCGAACAAGCCGAAACCAAAAAAGATATACTTTTATCACGAAAACACGAAAGTACGAAAAGATGAAGAAGACAATCTGATTTCGCACTTTCTCTTTTCTTTGTGGTTTCGTGATTAGTTTTTTAATTCTTTTGTCGTTCGATTGAGTTCACGTCGAAGTCTCACGCCAAAGCCAATTTTGCGCGAACTTTACAATTAAGGGACTTAATCAACAATGATATTAGGCAACCACATAATAGCGTCTGGAAAAGCAGCGCATATTGCAAGACCTATTATCATCAGTATGACAAATGGAACAATTCCCTTATATACTTTTTTGATGTCAATCCCTTCAGGATCAACACCCTTTATATAGAAAAGGGCATATCCGAACGGGGGGGTCAGGAATGACGCCTGTAAATTGACCGCCATCATGATGACAAACCAGATTGGGTCAAAACCAAGTTGTTTGGCAATAGGAAGAAACAGGGGGAAGCAAATCAAAACGATACCGATCCAATCAATAAACATTCCCAGAAGAAATACGATAGCCATCATAACCCAGAAAGTTCCCCACTTGCCCAATCCAAGGCCGTTGATGAAATCTGTTACTACATCTCCCCCACCGATGCCAAGGAAAACACCGGTAAAGCAGGTCGCGCCGCATAAAATGATAATTACCATCGTGTTTGTTTTAGCAGTCTGCATAACTGCTTCGTACAGCCCTCGCCAGGTAAACTTTCTGTAAGCAACCACCATCAGAAAGGCAAGAAAAGCGCCGACGCCAGCGGCCTCGGTTGGTGTGGCTATTCCGAAGAAAATAGAGCCTAAAACACCCAGTACCAGAATCATAGGAGGAACAAGGGATTTTACGGCCATCCAGGCAATTTGTATGTTCGTTACCTGTCCCCGTTCCTCCTTGCTTATAGGCGGGCCAAGTTCAGGTTTGGTATAACACCGTATCGCAACATATCCCAGGTAAAGGATGGAAAGGATAAGCCCGGGAAACACCGCGCCGGCAAAAAGTTTCCCTACCGACAGAGTTGCCTGGCTTGCCATAACAACAAGCATTATGCTGGGGGGAATTAATATACCGAGCGTCCCCCCGGCGCAGATTGAACCATAAGATAACTCCTCATCATACCCGTATTTCCTCATCATAGGTATGGCCAGAAGTCCCATGGTGACGACGGATGCCCCAATAATTCCTGTACAGGCAGCAAAAACAGTCGAAACCATGATAACTGTCAAGGCAACTCCTCCCCTTATCTGACCCAGAAGATAGCGTAATGTTTTAAAAAGATCCTCGGCAACACCCGACCTGTCTAAAAGCTGAGCCATAAAGATAAACAGGGGAATGGCAAGAAGAACGTAATTGTCCATGGTGCCCCAGATCCTGTTCATGAACATATAAAATACTGATGGCCCCCAGCCGATCAATCCGAATATCACAGCGAGTCCACCCAGGACAAATGCAAGAGGGTGACCCATAAACAGTCCTATTAAGAGGCCCGTAAACATAAGAACTGTTAGTAACTCAGGACTTAGATCTATCATAGTTCAACCCCCTTAAGAATATATATCTTTTTGATACATTCCGAAATTCCCTGTAATAACAAGAGGATAAACGATATAATTATTACCGTCTTTATAGGATAAACAATAGGTGAGAATACGCTCCAGGTTGTCTCTTTCATTGCCCATGATCTCGCTGCGAAATAATACCCCTGCCAGATACATACAATAACGAAAGGGAAGAAAAACAGAACATAACCTATCAAATCGACTATGGCTCTTTTCTTTTTGGAAAGCATCGTTGTAAATATATCTACCGAAACATGCGCTCCATACAATAGCCCATAACCCGCAACAATCATGAAATGAAGTCCATACAATTGTTTGCATACCTCAAAACTCCATATGGTTGGTGAACCAACAAATCTACGGAGTATCACTTCTGTAACCGTAAGTAACGTAAGTGGAACTATAACCCAGCCGAAAATTCTCCCCGTCCACTCGTTAACCGTGTCACAAAATACTGATAATTTCTTTGGAAAATTCATAGACGTCCTCCTCCTGCGATATCCATCGCACATATACTAGTATCATAATAAAATCCACAGGAATAAAAAATTAAAAAATAACCGCCTTCATGATTTTGTGGTAGAGGCTCCCTATTAAGTGCCTGGAACCTCTACCGTACTTGCCTTTAACGCAAATTTAAACTCTGCTAATCAAGATTGGGGTACTCCTTGGGATTAAATCCAAAACTGAATGGAGCTTCCATAGCACGCCATTTTGAGATGCCTTTTCTATACTTTATCTGAGATTTCATTGATTTTTTGAAAAGAGGATTGTTTTTAGCTGTTTTCTCGGTATGCTTGTTTGCCAATTTCAGGATCCTGTCCAGAACAGCGTTATCATACCTGTTGATCTTAATTCCCTTGTCGATGAATTTCTGGGTATATTCAATGGTGTCAAAATACTGTTTGCAGAAGAACTCTATGGAAGCAGCCTTGGCCGCATATTTGATGTCCTCTTGTAAATCTTTGTCCAATTTATTCCAGGCTTTCATGTTAATCATCACGCCCATGACGGATGCGGGCTGATGCCATCCCGGAACGGCCCAGTATTTTGTTACTTCTCCGAAACCCATACCCCAATCGCAGGACGGACTACAGAACTCAGCAGCGTCAATTACGCCCTTTTGCAGTGCCTGATAAATCTCCTGTCCCGACATAGCTACCTGTGCAGCTCCAAGGTCCTTAAGGAGCTTGCCCTGCGTCTTGCCGGACATTCTTATTTTCATCCCTTTGATGTCTTCAAGTGACTTAACCGGCTTATTACTGCGGATCCCGCATTCCATAGGGGTAACGCCTGTCACAAGATACATCATTCCGAACTTCCCGTAAGCCTCTTCGTAGATTGCCTTACCACCGCCATTGTAATACCACACGAGGTAGTCCACAGGGGTCAGGCCCATAGGATAAGAACCGAGCGTATCAAACACGGGATCTTTGCCTGCCCAGTAATTGGGCCAGTCACCGGAAGCCTGAATGGTGCCTTTGCCCACTGCGTCAAAGACTTCGTATGAGGGCATCAATGTTCCGCCGGTAAAAAATTTAATCTGCAGACGACCCTTGCAAAGCTGGTTAACAGCTTTAACAAAGGCATAATCTGCCTGGATCAGGTCAATTGAAGGTGGCCACGTGGATGTCATCTTCCACTTGATGACCTTCTTTTTTGCAATCGCGGGTGATATTCCCACAATTAAACTAACACCTAACACTAACGCCAGTAACATTAAAAAAACTCTTTTTCTCATTTCACCTCTCCTTTCATTTAAGTGTTAATGTTTAAAAACATTCCCAAAAAACAAATGCCTGCTTTTCGCGATAAAATAGTCAGGCATACAAACGCCCAAAATCCTGCCACGGTAAAAACCAATACTCAATAAGTTTTTACCATCCCACCATCAAACAATAAATCTCCACCCACTAAATACTTACCATGATGTGAAAAACCAAAGACAAAAAGATTTGCAACTTCAACAGGCGACATCATTTCCTTGACCCTTGATTTGCCAAGCATGACATTTTTAACTACCTCTTCCTGTGATATACCCCTTTGCTCTGCCTGATCCGGCACCTGTTTCAGTGCGAGTGGCGTCTTGACAAATCCGACACTAACGGTAAATGATCTTATCTTCCCCTCTCCTTCAGCCGCAATAGACTGGGCAAGCCCGCGCAGGCCGAATTTGGTAATGTTATACACAGGTTTATTTACAGTCGTTATGTGCGCATGTATAGAAGCCATATTTCCAATGGCGCCGATTCCATCTTCACTCTTTTTAATGTGAGGAATAACTAATTTTGACAGATAGAACGGAGCCCTTAACATAATCGACTGCATAAGGTCGTACATCTTCATGGGAAAGTTCTCCACAGAATCAATATGCTGCAATCCTGCTATGTTTGCAAGAAATTTAATATTACCCATCCCGGCAGCTTCCTCAACACAATTTTGAATTTGCTCATCGTCGGTTAAATCGGTTTTTATAAAAAATGCCTCCCCTCCCCCTTTTTTTATAATTTCTACAGTTTTTGCGCCACCTCCTTCATCTACGTCGACACAGGCCACCTTAAGGTTATTAGCTGCAATGGCAATAGCAGTAGCCCTTCCAATACCGCTGGCAGCTCCCGTAACGATACAAACGTTTTCCGGGTTAAAATATTTGTCATCTACAACCAAAATCTCCGATTTATTAAGTACAGGCTCTTGAAGATCAATCTTGCCTTCTACCATGATTCCATCCTCCTGAACTCCCTGAAATAATTTTGTTAATTTATTTACCCGGCGTCCATTACTTCCTGATTACCACACATTGCAATAATGATGCTTTCGTAAAAAGCTCCGCTATGCCGTTTTACGACATTATTGGGAAGGAAATCCAACCCTTTGTTGAAATAGGCACAATTTGCGCAATGTCATATAACAACAACATGTTATGCCACTTTTATCAAAATGATTTCCTTGAAAGTCCACACCGTGTCATTCTGAGGAGCGGAGCGACAAAGAATCTCAGTGATATCAGATTCTTCGTTACCGCTCAGAATGACAAAAAAGTGTTTTTGTGACTTTCAAGTAACTTAAATTTGTAAATGAGTTGTAAGTACTTCATATTACGTGATATTTAGCAAAAAACACAATTTCACTAAAAGCGCAAGTTACTTCCAATTATAATGCCGACGTATCGGCATAGTGGAGCTTTTTACGAGATCATCTTTCTTTGTTTTCTCATAAATTTCTTTGGCAATTTCAAGCTTGGTTTTCCCTGTGGCATCAATCCCTAATTCTTTTACTTCGTCATCTGCGAATAGCATATATTCTGATATCAAAGGATAGGCACTTTCGAAGGACTGAAAATAGTCTGCCCTTGCCTTTTCTTCCTGAAAGGCTTCTTGAACTTCCTGGATTAATTTTACCGTGTCACGAATAAAATAATCCGTAAAGAATTTTCTCCTTTCTTTATCCATTATTTTGATTTTCCCTTTCTCAAAACATTAATGATCATGATAGCAAACATCGGAGTCGTCTTGTCGAAATTTCATTTCCTTTATTTTCCACCAATCTGGGTTAATCCATGGATTATCGATATCCTCAGGTTGTTGCCATAGCCCTACGACGTCACTTCTATTCAGATCCATGCGTCTGTGGGTATTTTGAGCGTAAATCTTGAGATCCCTATCTTCTCTCAACGTACTATCTTCTCCTTTTAGATTGAAGCCACAGGTCAAATGAAACTGTTTCGAATCGGGATTCTCTATTTTTTCTGCACGGTTTTCCTTATCAATGTAAAAATTAAATCCATTTTCACTGGATAATGAAACCGCGAGAGGAGAAACATTAAAAGAGAAGCAAAATCCCATGAGAATCTTGTCAAACAAAAAGGAGGAAAGAACCCATCCAGGAACATTTCGATCTCGCCCACCCGGAACGACCGCTTCATAATCTTTTTGATCAGGTGCCTTCAAGTAAAGACCGTCCACCCGGAAATCCTCCCACTGTTCCGGGGCAACGCCTTCCAACTCCAAAATATTTTTAGAGAGATCTGTCCGGACATTGATGTGTCCTACAACAAAATGACTCTCGGGAATCTTGTCCCTCCCCTCAAAAGTAGGCGTGCCAGTTGTATCAAAAAGGGGGCTGAATCTGATCAATTTTTCAAAATATGAATAGGTGTCAAAACATTCTTCTTCTTCCGAAGGATAATAGCGAATAGCAAATTGTCCTTGAACCGCCAATTCTGGCATGGATGATTCAGCAGAATTTTGATTCTTTTGTGGTGCCGTATCCCCATTGATCAGATCCAGTCGAAATGCCCCCTTTTTTTCTTCAAGCCAAAGATACCAGCCGGGCAAACCTTCTTCATTGCAGAAAAAACTGATGTTCGAGAAACCACAATATTTCTTTGCCTCGGCGTTATGGAACAGGAAAAAGAACATTCTATAGAATATTTCCTCAACAATTCCAACTGGATCAGCATTAGGTCGTTCTATTTCCAAAATATTTACCCTTCCTCTTGTTTCTACTTTTTGAGCCGGTACCCAGGCCATCCATCCATAAAGTTGTCCTGGATCATTAGCAGGTTGATAACCAGGAGAAGGAAAGCCGAGGCATTTTCAGAAGGATGAGACACCCCTTCGCATATCCCCAAAAGCACCGGTCCCCAGACATAAAATGCCCAGGCAAACAGAAGGCCTACAACAAGTGCTATGACAGTCTTTATAGTCCCCCTGAGAATCAACCCCATTTTGGAAAATGCCTGACCAAAAAAGAAATTCAATATGATCGCCGGCACAAGAATAAAGTTGGAAATCGTTACCGTATGGCTGTAGCGCCAGCCAAAGTTTGCTTCATTCTGGCCACCGATATAGGCCTCATCCCACAGGTAATTCATAGCGTAAAGCTCAATCTTAACCAATATAACACTCAGAATCAAACTACCGACAACGAGAAAAATGATTCTCCAGGGTTGGCTTTTTACCAGGGTCCATGGCCTTCCGTCCCACAAATGAATGGTATAGAAGATAACAACAACGGTACAGAACATATATCCCAGGCTGTATTCCGCGCTGTTTGTGTGCGCCATACTTTTCCACCACGGTAGGACAGCCGTATATATCTGAGCAGGATAAAACATTGACCCGATATGGGGGTGGAAGAAAATGAAAAAAAGTGGAATACTGATAACGGCTATTAACAACCAGTTTGCTATACCAAGCCTCGGCTGAGGAAGTTCCGGAAATATGTCTTTTCCAACACCTACCATCACCCAAACACCAACCAGGAAAAAAGGAACTGACAGGCAAAGCATCGCCCATGAAGTTATTTCCCTTGAAGTTAAGATATCTGTACCAAGTTTTCCAATTTCATGCAGATAAGGCCAATTAAAATAGGTAATTCCATACCTGCCAATGATAAGATAGAGAACTCCAAAAACAAGTATCAAATAAGAAGCGATGGTTATGGCGGTAAGCAGCCCTCCCTTCATCAAAGGGTGAGCATTATTCAGAAAATCCCTTTTGAGTGGCCAGAAATCAAATAACTCTATTTGCCAAAGCATAATCAAAAGAGTCCAGATAACGAGAGAAAATCCAAAAAGTGGTGTATAGAGTTTGACTGGCCCCGCATTTGAGAAGAGAACCCACCAAATAACAAACGTAGCAATTATAAGAACTATTAAATTAGATAGACCTGATATGCCCACGGACCACTTTGGAACGAGCTCTCTCGTCGCGATCCAATTTTCCTTTGTGTCATTATTACTCATCATTTTCCCCTTTCCCTAAGAGAAATTTTAAAAACGATATTTATGTCATAAATTGAAAAAAGGGGTTTTGACCCAAAGTTCCAAACAAACCTGAATTAAAACCCCTTTTTTATTCAAAGCAGCCCTCTACCCATTTGATAAATTGATTTCACAAGACTATATGCTCATCTCCTTCCCAAGAGATAGAGAACAAAGGGAGAAAGGACACTTACGGCCTTTCACAAATGCGTAAAGCTTAACCAAAGAAAACGTCATCACCATTACCTGTATAAACATTAGAGGTGTGTGAGTGCGACAGCGATCCCTGTTTTTTGTAGGATAAGTTTTTGTTTGTACCATGAATGATCGGAAGGCCTGCCGCTGCTGCCTTTTCTGCCCAGACCCACCCGGTACAGTGATTACACGCAATCTTACTCATATTGTAAGTTTTCATGCCCTCAATAATGTCGTCGAATTTCGGATCCCAATTCTCGAAGACAGAAATATGCAAACCACCGTAACACCCATAATTTTTATTCCCATCCTTAAAGTTTCGTCGGGCATAATTGATCAGGGTTAAAATTCCCGCGTGGCAACACCCAGTAACCGTTACATAACCCTTGTCTTTGATCTTGAAGTAGAGATTGTTTTCGCCGTGAACCTGCAGAGTGGCAGGAGCATCAAGGAAAACAAGTCCGAATCCATCCTGAATCTTATAGAACTCTTTTTTTGCGTTGGTCACGATCAGTTCCCCCGTGTGAGGAACGGTGTTTTTGGGACAACCGGGTGTGCTGGAAAAATCCGCCCCCTTTAACAATTCAAAACTCTTTTTCATTGACGTACCCGGGAAATATATTTTGATATCGGGCTGATGTTTCAACGTGCTCTCAATCCCAAAATAATGGTCTATGTGATCGTGAGTAATGATGAGTGTGTCGATCTCTTTGTTTTTGAGCATCTTGTCGATTCCGTCCTTGGCAAAAACATAATCCATCCAGTCGTTGTTCCATCCCGTATCCAGGAGATATTTGGTTTTTTTGCCGTCCAGCGCTTCCACCTCGAGAAGGGCGGCATACCCTCCCAGATTATTCAAGTCCCAATCGACGTCATACTGGTTTGTATTGATGCCGCCTGCGGCCTTTATACTTTTACCCAGGGTGGCATTATCGAACCAGCTTGTCTCCGAGATGCAGTGAACCTTCAGACTTTTAATCTCACCAAAGTCTTCCTTCTTCCTCTTGGCATATGCTGTTGAAGCCAGCGAGCCTACGCCCCCGCTTAGCGCTACACCTGCCGATGTAGTTGCCAGACCTTTCAAAAAATCTCTTCGTTTCATTGTAATATCCTCCTTTCTGTTTTTGATTAATAAGACTACAACACCACTTCTCCTTACAATAACCCATAACACGGTATTATCAGCTTTTTCGCGATAAAAAAGTTAAGCATACAAACACCTAAGAAAAATACCACAGTAAAAACTATTGCTCAATAAGTTTTCACCATGCCGCCATCAAACAATAAATCGCCACCCATTAAATACTTACCATGATGTGAAAAACCAAAGACAAAAAGATTTGCAACTTCAACAGGCGACATCATTTCCTTAACCCTTGATTTACCAAGCATGACATCCCTGACCACCTCTTCCTGGGATATACCTCTTTGCTCTGCCTGATCAGGTATCTGCTTCAGAGCCAGCGGTGTTTTGATGAAACCGACACTGACGGTAAATGACCTTATCTTCCCCTCACCTTCAGCCGCAATGGACTGGGCAAGCCCGCGCAGGCCAAATTTGGTAATGTTATACACAGGTTTATTTACAGTCGTTATGTGCGCATGTATAGAAGCCATATTTCCAATGGCGCCAATTCCATCTTCACTCTTTTTAATATGAGGAATAACTAATTTTGACAGATAGAACGGGGCCCTTAACATAATCGACTGCATAAGGTCGTACATCTTCATGGGAAAGTTCTCCACAGAATCAATATGCTGCAATCCTGCTATGTTTGCAAGAAATTTAATATTACCCATTCCGGCAGCTTCCTCAACACAATTTTGGATTTGCTCATCGTCGGTTAAGTCTGTTTTTATAAAAAATGCCTCCCCTCCCCCTTTTTTTATAATTTCTACAGTTTTTGCGCCACCTCCTTCATCTAAGTCGACACAGGCCACCTTAACGTTATTGGCCGCCACGGCAACAGCGGTAGCCCTTCCAATACCGCTGGCAGCTCCCGTAACGATACAAACGTTTCCCGGTTTAAAATATTTATCATCTATAACCAAAATCTCCGATTTATTAATTACAGGTTCTTGAAGATCAACCTTTCCTTCTGCCATAATTTCACCCTCCTGAACTTCCTGAAATAACAGTGCGATCTATCAACCCGGCGTCCATTACTTCCTGATTACCACACATTGCAATAATCAATCATCTCAAAAAAACCGATCCGATGATTGAACCCTATTAGAAAAATATTACTAACAATGATCTTATGATATGATATGTCAATCGTATATAACTTTCAACAATTCGACAATCTTTTCGTCACGCCACCTGGCAAGTTCTCCAAGATTTTTACCACCCATAGACTTTTCCACACCTTTTACCAGCAATTCTCTGGATTCATCTGAAATTTCACTCCACGTTGCCATTTCTTCCCAGTAAGTACCAAATGCCTTGCCAATATGGTCGATAAAATACCTGTAACCTCCCTCTCCTCCCCCCAAGTGATAGATCAGGTGTTGGCCCATAAGTGCCCATCGAACGCCGGGACCGGCGTAAAGGGCCTTATCTACATCCTCAACACTGGCCACCCCTGTAATAACGAGATCGATAGCTTCCCTCCACAGGGCTGCCGCCAAACGATTCGCGATATGCCCATTTGCTTCCTTTTTCAACACCACGGGGATTTTCCCCAGGCTTTCAAAAAAGACCTTTACGTTGTCGACTACCTGAAGATTTGTTTGTTTTCCCGGCACAAGTTCAACCAACGGTATCAGGTGAGGAGGATTAAAAGGATGGGCAATAAGACAACGTCCGGGGGTTTTAGTTGCTTTTTGAATTTCAGACATCAGCAGTCCGGAAGAACTGCTGGCAAGAACCGCCTGCGGAGAAGCTATATCATCAAGCTCCGAAAATACCTTTGTTTTGACTTCATAATTTTCCAGAGTTGATTCCTGTACATAATCCGTTTCTTCTAATAATTGTGCGACACTATCCACCGGGTGAATGTTTCTCTTCAGCTCGTCAACTATGGACTCCTGGATTAATCCATATCCCACAAGCGCCTCCAGATTGCCCTTTGCTTTTTGAACCCCCGTACCCAATATTGCACTGTCTATGTCAAACATTTTAACTTTCAGCCCTTTACATGCAAAGAAGGTCGCCCAGCTCGACCCTATAGTGCCCGTTCCAAGGATTCCTACATTTGTTATTTCTTTACCGTTCACTTTACATACCTCTTTCCTTTATATCGGCGCCAACTGTGTTAGTTGCCGAAACAACGTGAGTTTCGCCTTTTACAAAGACACATTAAGAGTACCCATCTTTCCCCACGAAAACGAGATTGCAATGAACTTAAATTCAGAAATCAGAATATATCCCAACATACTTGAACTGACTTTGCAAATAATACACCATCATTGTTGCTCCATAGGTAACTCATTGTATTCACATCTTATTCTAGATAATGACAGGCTGCATTGACACGCAGAAAAGTGTAGCCATCTATCTACACCAGGCCCACTTAATATTGAATTAACTTATA
>DFBI01000039.1:0-3170 GCA_002367335.1 Syntrophaceae bacterium UBA3084
AATCGATCCTGTGGGGATAGAGCAACAATTTTTCCTCGCTCATGTCATCAAAGACAGCCATTTTTTTATCTCCCACCACTATAAGTTTTTGTTCCTTATATGGATGCAGCCAGGAAACGAAAATGTGGGCCTTGACGCCACTCGGGAAATCCATTGTGGTAAGAGTCGTATCGGGAATCCTTTGCTGCAGGTAGCTACCACCTGTAGAGTAGACCGTATCAGGCATTTCCCCTAATAACATAAGGATCACGGAAATATCGTGCGGCGCAAAACTCCACAGGATATTTTCTTCATTCCTGATCTTGCCGATATTAAGACGATTGGAATAAAGATACTGAATCTTGCCCAACTCACCGGAGTTGATGAGTTCTCTCAGTTTTGTAACTGCCGGATGATATTGAAGGATGTGCCCAACCATCAGAATCAGTTCATTCCGATCTGCCAGTTCGACCAGCTTCTGTCCTTCTGTTTCGGTCAAGGCAAGAGGCTTCTCCACAAAAACATGTTTCCCCGCTGAAAGAGCTTCACGCACTACTGAAAAATGGGATTCGGCAGGTGTGGCAACTACTACAGCCTTGATATCCTTACGACCCAACACTTCTTTTAAGTCCAAACAGGTTTCAACATCAGTGTACTGCTTTCTGAACTGATCAACGGTGGCTTTGTTCTTATCACAGATCAGTTTTAAGGCACCCAGTTGGTGGAAATTGCGTACAAGGTTCTTACCCCAGTATCCGGACCCGATAACTGCGACGGATGTAACTTTTTTTGTATTTATGTCAGCCATGTTTTTGTTCTCCGGTTTTGATGCTTAGGAATCGAAAATAAATAACCGTAACTGTTCACCGCAGAGCGCCCTTCGGGTAAGCTGTTAAATGTAGGGCCTGTTCCCCGAACAGGCTCGAATATCTGGCCGATGAGGGCATCGGCCCCTACTACTTATCGAATTAGGGTTTGATATAGTGTAAAGGTTATTTATTTGCGCTGACTTAGGACATGAGTCCGTTCGGGGAACGGACCCTACAATTACAACCTTAAGATAATGCCATTGAGTTTGAAGATTCAACTCCGTCCTCTCGGTTACATAACAGATCTAATGTAACTTACTGAGTAACTACTCACGTAGTCAGGCTGAAGCTGTTTAGGCTGAAGGCTGAAGGCACCCGAAAAACATGATTACCGCACTTTGGCGGAGAAACGCTTCGACTGAGCTCGTCGAAGGCCGTATTCCCGCTTTTCCTAACAGTCTTCAGCCTTCAGTCTATCCACCTGAGTAGTTACCTTACTGAAACATTATGTATTTATATAAATTCCAGGGTGGATCACCCTCACCCCTACCCTCTCCCATCAAGGGAGAGGGAGTTTTATAACTTTTGACAAAGCCGTCAGTTTTTATGTTCTGAAAAGCCTATTTTTTCTTTGCCGTCCAGACCAACACACGTGGACGTTTTTTCAGTTCCGGCAAAAGGTTCTTGTACTCATCTCCGCTTAATACGAGAGAGCGTATTTTCCGCTTAATATACCGTTCTGTTTTTCTACTCAAATCACTGAGGTGATATTGATCAATATTCCCCACTAATAAAAGATCAATAATGCCCGTATCTTTACCTTCCGCGTAATCATCAATCAGATAAGCTTCTTCAAGGTCGCCCAGCCTGTTGACAATACCGTCAATAACCTGGTCAATGCCCATTACTTTGCTCACCATGGATTTAAGCTCTGGAAATAGCGGGTGCGTAGGATCTGCAGAATAATAGACCTGGCGGCCGTCTTTCTCGGATTTGAGTAATTTCGTCTGTGTAAGCTGGTTGAGCTCTTCCCGGACCGAATTAGTCGAAACGTTGAACTCCTTGGCCAGTTCTCTCAAATATGACTTAGCCTCCGGGTTAAAAAAGAAACGGATCAACAGTTTGACCCTCGTCTTTGAGGCTATGAGCCCTGCAAATAGATTCTCCATGATTGACCTTATTATGAGTAGTTAATCTACTCATAACATAAAAAACAACTTTGTCAAGGATTTTTTATAAAGTGTATATCTGCTGATAAAGCAAAGATTGGGCCAAAAAGGATTGAGATCTTTGAAAGGGTTTGAAGATTATTGTAATCATCGATCTTTTAGGAATCAAGAATAAATAAGTTATACGGATTGCGCCGTAATATTGTTTGTTTTCAAGGCGTGTTGAAGCGCGCATAACGAGTTATGTAAGCTTTGACACAACACAGAAAACAAGCAAAAGGACAAGCAAGGTGTATGAGTTATTTATTCTTGCGGACTTAAATCTTTATTGTACTCCATATCAAACCACATCCCGAAAAGAGTGAACATGCTGGCGCTTGTAAAGGAAAACATTGCGGCAAGCGCATTTATTGGTGGAATGTGACTTGTGAGAAACCAATAAAAGAATAATCTGGCAAACAACAAAAATGTTAATAAAGAAAATAATCCGCCAAGGGCGTAGAATAGAATCAAAGGGTGAAAATCGCGGATAATATATTTTTCCTTCATTCTCCAGAGAAACATCCTTATCAACAACCAGCTTATAGTAAATACAACTCTGCCTATTTTTATCCCCGATTTTTCTCCAATGTTATATACAGGTCGAGTAGGTACATCAGTTATTCTAAAGCTATAGACATTAAGCCGTACCAGAAGATCGTTGGGTTGCCCGTAATGTTTATACATCTTTTCCCAATCAATAGTGTGAAGTACTTTCTTGTTGATTACGAAATATCCTGACTGAGAATCTGCGACATGCCAGTAACCCGATGCGACTTTGGTCAAAAAAGAAAGGAAGGCATTTCCGAAGTACCTGACCCTGGGGATTTTCTTATAGGCTTCACCGGTAAAAAGCCTGTTTCCCTTGGAGCAGTCCACCCTGTTTTCCACGACAGGGTCAAGCAGTGCCGGCAGATCATCAGGATCCATTTGACCGTCACCCGCCATTACAACAGCTATGTCAAAATCATTGTCCTTCACCCACCTATAACCGCTTCCAATGGCACCGCCCACACCTTGATTTGTTTCATGTTTAATAAGAACGATTTTTCCGTTTTCCTGCCGGTATCGCTCTATCACTTTTACGGTTTCATCCTTACTGACATCATCAACAATGACAATTTGATCAACGTAATCCGGCATGGTTTCAATTACTCTGGAAATTTGTGTTTCC
>DFBI01000039.1:3248-4289 GCA_002367335.1 Syntrophaceae bacterium UBA3084
ACTCAAACATCATCGAGCAATTTTACCCAATCGAGATCTTTCTTTACATTGTTATACAATCTTTCATCGGCAGTGATCAGATCAACACCTTTCTCCCTTGCCAGGGCCAGATAACTTGCATCATAGACAGAACAGCTATAATCTTTGCAATAAGTGATGGCCTCTTGATAAAGTTCAGAAAGATTTACAAGCATGATTCCAAGATTGAGAAAACCTTCCACAGCGGAAACAATTTTCTCCTTTTTGAAGCGACCTCGCCTATAAGCAATAATGAGTCCGTTGGCCACCTCATACTCCAACAGAGACGGTCCCATGATTTTCAAAGTATTTGCTATATATCCATTTAAAAAACTCAAGGCCTTTTCTCCATGTGCTTCATCGGGGAGATACCATTTAAGAACAACACTTGCATCAATAACCACATGTTTCACAGTTTCCCCTCCAACTCATCTCTGGATTCTTTATAAACCTCGCCTGCCTGAATGCCCGATTCCGAGAAAGTATCCCGTGCCTCCATTATTTGCCTGTAACCTTCAAGACGTCTGGAATGTCTGTATTCATCATAGGAAACAATCACCGCAACAGGCTTGCCCCTTTTTGTGACAACTATCTCCTCTTTTTTTTCAACAGTATTACTGATAAGGCCGCTGAACCCCTTTTTCCCTTCCGCAATGCTGACAGTTATACTTTTCATTTGCCCTCCTGAATGGTCACCTGTTATGACTAATTCTATGGGCACCTGTCCGTTTTGTCAAGAAATAAAAATATAACACCCTGGGATGCATCGAACCACCTTGATCGCGTGGTAAAATTGTAATGAGTCAAGCGCGCTCTTCTGACCCCTTCATCCTTCAGCCTATCTACCTGAGTAGTAATTACTTATAATGTTTAGTATTTTTTCCATATCAGGAATATATGCTGATAATCTTGTATCTTTTGTGCTTTCGGAAACAAAATCCTTCATATTTTTATTCCCTTTTAAATTCATTAACCGATCGATAGTTTTATTTAACAGATTGTCCTGTCCTGTTAAAGAATATA
>DFBI01000039.1:4304-5375 GCA_002367335.1 Syntrophaceae bacterium UBA3084
AGATGGGCTTCTACGCTTCGCGGAGACTTTTCTAAAAATGTTTTCCAGTAATGAATTGCTTTTTTGTTCTCCCCCCTTTTACGAAAAACTTCTGCAATAACAGCAACTGGAAGAGTATCTTCGGAATTCAGCTCCAGCATCTCTTGAGACTCCTTTAAGGCTGCCTCAAGCCGGCCGAGTCTCAATAAGATAAGGCTTAAAAGTCTATGCTGTCTGGCGCTGTGGGGATTGATTTCCAGGGCCTTAGTGATATACCCGTATGCCGCTTTTGTATTTCCTTTTTTCAGTTCTACCATGGCTATGCCAAATAAAGCCGGAGCATAATCCGGACGGATTGAGAAGGCCTTTTTGAATTGAGCGAGGGCCAGGTCATCTTTTCTTATTGTTTGGAAAAACTGTCCGAAATTAAAATGAAAAACTGCCGCATTGCCCAGTTTCATGTATCTGTTTAATTGTGTTGCCTTGTTGAACTCCTGAAAAGTCTCGAATCGAAGCCCCTTGTTAAAGTACACACAACCAAGGTTATTGTGTGGCCGGCTTAAATCCGGATATTTATTCACATTATCTGTCCATAAACTCAGGTCTGTTTTTAATATCTCATTACGCTCGTGAACAGTATGACCCATATCACATAATAAAAAAGCTATCCCAAGAGCCAGGAAAATCTGGATGCATTTCCTGTAGGATAAATAATCAAGCGCGTTCAGAATCAGGATTGCCACAGGAACAAAAAAGAGCATTGACGGAATATAGTTGCGATGTTCATAGATAAGCTCAAGGGGGATGACGGAACCTTCAATCAAATGGTTTAAAAAGAAAAAAATGATGCAGAAAGAAATGAGCGGCCTTTTGCGGGCTGCGTATATGGCATAACCAATAATCAGCGCAATCAGCAAAATCGCGGGCAGGGTAGTCCACGGATCAAACAGTGATCGTGAAATATAAATATCATGAAGCAGGGTAAAGTGTGAATGGACAGGGTAAAGCAGAAGTGAAATATAAAATATTATTACCCTTGGTTCAGTCAGGAGTCTCTCCGCAAGGGTGAACGGCCTGTCACTGTAACCTGCC
>DFBI01000040.1 GCA_002367335.1 Syntrophaceae bacterium UBA3084
TTTAAAGATATTGACAGCGATATGCGTTTTTTCGATCATTTCGGCAGTTTCATCGGGCGCCGCGGTGATAGACAGAATAGTGGCTGTTGTAAACGATGATATTATAACACTATCTGAATTGAACAGAGATCTTGAATCTTATATGAAAAGAGCGGATAAATCTTTTAAGGGGGCGGATAGAGAAAAGTTTGTGGAACAGGTGCGGTTAGCCATTTTGAATGATCTTATCAATGGGAAACTTGTTATCCAGGAAGCCAAAAAAATGGGAATTGTTGTAACAGATGGTGACATTGATGATGTAATAGAAGATACTCTTAACAGAAGAAAGATGTCCATGGAAGAAATGGAAGTGGCTATTGCCGGGGACGGACATACTTTTGAGGAATACAGGGAGGAGGCACGTCGGCATCTGATAAAAATGCGCTTGATAGGCAGAGAGATTAGAAGCAAAATCACCGTGAGTCAGAAGGAAATTGGCGATTATTACCGTCAACACAGGAATGATTACGAAGGTAAAGAAGCGGTCAGGATAAAACAGATACTGATTATTATTCCCACAGGTTGTGATATCGAAACAAAACAAAAACTGGAAGAAAATGCTGAAGGAATATTAAAGAGATTAAAGAGTGGTGAATCCTTCAGCACGTTGGCGGCAAAGTTTTCTCAAAGGCCGGCGGCAAAAGTGGGTGGTGACTTGGGTTATGTTGAAAAGGGACTGATGTTCCCGGTGGTGGATGAGATAGCCTTCAAATTAAAAACAGGAGAAACGAGCAAGATTGTTGAATCTCCCATAGGGTTTCATATCATTAAAATCATGGATAAAAGGGGAGAGGGGATTAAGCCGCTCGATTCGGTTCGGGAAGAGATCATGAGAAAAATAGGCAATAAGAAGATAGAGAAAAAGTTTCAGAAATGGCTTAAAGAAAAGAGAGAAAAATCTCTTATTGAGATACGACTGTGAAAAAGTTTCAAGTTGGCGCCCTGTCGGGCGAAATGTTTTCCGGTTTATATCCAATGTTTCAACTTTTTCCAAAGCCATCAAACCTGAAACTTTAAACTCGAAACCCGAAACTTAAGTTATGAAATACATTAAGATCAGGGGTGCATGTCAGCACAACCTGAGAAACGTGAACATCGATATTCCGAGAGATAAACTTGTCGTCATCACGGGTGTCAGTGGTTCGGGCAAATCTTCTCTGGCTTTTGATACCATATATGCCGAGGGTCAGAGACGATATGTGGAATCGCTTTCTACCTATGCCCGTCAGTTTATAGGTCAAATGGATAAGCCTGAAGTTGAATCCATCGAAGGTTTGTCTCCTGCCATAGCAATTGAACAGAGAACATTAAGCCAAAACCCCCGTTCCACAGTGGGAACGGTAACGGAAATATATGATTATCTTCGCCTCCTGTATGCCCGTGTCGGTGTTCCTCATTGTTACCAGTGCGGAAGGGAAATAAAATCCCAGACCGTTGATACAATGGTGGACAGCATCCTTTCCCTTCCGGTGCAGGCAAAGATCAATATTCTCGCACCTGTTGTAAGGGGGAGAAAGGGTGAATTTCAGAAGGAACTTAAAAAATTGCGGAGGGATGGGTTTGTCCGGGTTCGTGTTGACGGCAAAGTTAAAGATCTCTCTGATGATATCGTTCCGGACAAAAAGAAACGTCATGAAATTGATGTCGTTGTCGATCGTCTGATTATTAAAACCGGGATCAGACAACGTTTGAGAGATTCAGTGGAGATGGCCCTGAGTCTTTCAGAGGGACTCATAAAAGTTCAGATTATAGATGATGGAGAGGAGCTGGTTTTTAGCGAGGCATATGCCTGTCCTGATTGCGGTATAAGCATACCAGAGCTTTCTCCACGGATGTTTTCTTTTAATAGTCCCTATGGCGCCTGTCCCAAGTGCGGGGGGCTCGGCACAGATGTGTACTTCGATGAGAATCAGGTTGTTCCTGAACCGGGACTTTCTATAAGGGGTGGGGCTATTGCTCCCTGGGAGGGGAGAAAATCTCTTTATTTTTATCAGATGCTGGATGCCCTTTCCAAGCACTATACGTTTGATATTAATGCTCCCTTCAATCAACTACCTGAAAAGGTCAGACAAGTGCTTCTGTATGGTTCCGGAGATGAAGAAATTCAATTCTATCACGACAGAGGCAACAGGAGATATTTTTATAGCAAGGTCTTTGAAGGTGTAATGACCAGACTCAAGCGGCGTTATATGGAGGCGGATACTCATGAGATAAGAGATGATCTGTCAAGGTATATGAATATGAGAAATTGTGCTGCCTGTGGCGGGGCCAGATTAAGGGAGGAAAGTCTATCGGTGACCATAGGGGGGAAGAATATATATGAAGTGTGTCGGATGTCGATCGGCGAATGTATGGATTACTTCAATTCTCTGTCCCTCTCTCATCGGGAATCCATCATTTCGGAGAGAATACTGAAGGAAATCAGGGAAAGGCTGAGATTCCTTGTGGATGTAGGGATGGATTATCTGGATCTGGCGCGGTCTGCGGGTACCCTTTCGGGCGGTGAAGAACAACGT
>DFBI01000107.1:0-5277 GCA_002367335.1 Syntrophaceae bacterium UBA3084
GGAATTAAAAATAAATAACCTTTACACATGGTGGTAGTTCTGTTATATTAGTAGCATGTTGAAATTATCTGAGAATGCCAGGGCTATCCAGGAAGAGTTCGATGATATTGCATACTCATTAGATGAACGCCGAATTCGCTTATGGTGCGCGGCCAAAGCTCGATCCTATGATAAGATATATGGCAGAGGCGGCGTCATGGCTGTTCATAAAGCAACCCATGTTTCCCGTCCGAGGATTTATCTTGGTTTAAAAGAGATAAAAAGTAAAGAAAAATTAGAAACCAGTCGTATCAGAAAATCAGGGGGAGGACGTAAAAAGGTTACGGAGAAACAGGCGGACATCCTGGAAGCTTTAGAACGTTTAGTAGAGCCACTGACCAGGGGGGACCCGGAATCACCCCTTCGCTGGACTTGTAAGAGTACATATAATCTTCGTGATGAGCTTATTGATCAGGGTTATGAAATCAGTCAGCCTAAAGTTGGCAATTTATTATCAGAATTGGGTTATAGCTTACAATCAAACAGGAAAACCAGAGAAGGCAGCAGCCACCCCGACAGAAACGCACAATTTGAACATATAAATGAAACTGTAAAGATGTTTCAGGAATCCAGTCTGCCGGCTATTTCTGTTGACACCAAGAAAAAGGAGAATATCGGAAATTACGCTAATAAAGGCAGGGAATACAGCAAAAAAGGCCACCCCGAAGAGGTAGAAGTCTATGATTTTATAAACAAAGAGTTAGGCAAAGTAGCTCCTTATGGCATTTATGATCTTTTTAGAAATGAAGGTTTTGTCAATGTTGGAATCAGCAAAGATACGGCGGAATTTGCAGTCAACTCAATAAAAACCTGGTGGTATGAAATGGGAAAGGCTGAATATTCCCACGCCGGAGAGTTGTTAATTACCGCGGATTGTGGTGGCAGCAATGGTTATAGAGTCAAGCTATGGAAGATTGAGCTGCAAAAATTTGCGAATGAAACCGGGATGATCATAAATGTTTGTCATTTTCCGCCAGGGACAAGTAAATGGAATAAGATTGAGCATAAGATGTTTTCCTTTATATCAAAAAACTGGCGGGGGAAACCTTTAATAACAAGGGAAACTGTTGTTAACCTGATTGGCAGCACGAAAACTAAAAGCGGGTTGAAGATAAAAGTAAAGCTTGATGAAAATATTTATGAAACAGGCAGAAAGATAACGGACAAAGAATTGAAAAATGTCCGTATAGGGCGATCAAATTTTCACGGTGAATGGAACTATAAGATCAAACCGAAAGTTGCCATAGTGTAAAGGTTATTAATTTTCAGTTCCTAAGTTTCTCACAAAGCATTCGCCACTGCCAGTCAACCAGATTGATTTTTTCTTTGAGCATCTTCTTTCGCCTGGTTTGCATCTGCCTTTTGATATTTTCAAGATTTGCAAGCCACTCTCGAGTTGTTGCAATCAACATGTCCGTCTCGTCAGGCAAGAAACCTCTGGTCAAACCATACTTCTTCTCAAGCTCTTCTCGAGACAAGTTATTCGTCCGACAAATGTATTACAACGCATACCTGGTACACCCAGTACAGATGCCTCAACAGTTACGGTCTGGCTGTCTCCATATACATTGAGGCAACGGCCAGGACATCATGCAGTTTTTCNNAAAGGTTATTAATTTTCAGTTCCTTAGTTGTAATATTCTTGCAAAAATGGCTTCGGCGTGAGCTCAGTCGAACGGCAACAGAATTTCATTATGGCTGATAAGTTCTTGCTAAACTTAAATCCGAATATCGAATATCGAAACTCGAAACAATATCGAATGACAAAAATACAAATATCTAAACGGGAAAGAGTTAAACTTTTTACAATAGAGTTAATGCTACTTCTGTGGCGTTGATGTTTTGAACATTTGAATATTAGAAATTCGGATTTGTTTCGCATTTAGTGCTTCGTATTTCGAATTTCCAGTTTATCTGGGTTAGGTACTGTCATGGAAATTGCATCTACAGGACAATCAATAGCACAAAAACCACAACCTATACAAGCACCTGCATCTTTCAAACAGGGATAGCTGTGGGGGTTTTGGGAACCTGAAACGTGAAACAAACCAAGACAACCCACAGGACAGGTATCAATACAAATCGTACATGACATACATTTCTTATAATTAAACTGAGGTTTCGCCCATTCTGACTTTTTCGACCTCACACACAATGTACCTGATTGATCCTGTACTGCCGCCACAGGGCAAATCCTTCCACATGCACCGCACTCAATGCACAAAACTGCGTCTATGACATGCACCTCTTTTTTTTCTCCCTGTATTGCATCTACAGGACAAATTTTCACACAAGCACCGCAACCATTGCATTTATCCGCTATTTTGTATGACACTTCCTGCCTCGACTCTTAAAAGTACTTTACACCTCAATACCAAACTCTTTCAATGCTTCCGGGGTTGGGTTCCCGGTTTTCCGGTCCCACCCGAACTGTGTCCAGTAATCACTCATCATCTTTTCAATATTCACGGTTCTGCTCTCGTTGGCGCCCTCTTTCAGGGGTGGTTTACCAACGGCCCTGCTGCTGAGTTTATAATCTACAGGATTTATTCCCTGTTTTATGTTAAAAACCTGCTTCAGTGTCTGGACCCGCTCCCCTATTCTCATATATTCCTCGGGAGTCTTGCTCCAGCCCGTTGCCGCATTCAGCCAGTCAAATGTCGGAATTCTTTTTGCCCCGATAAAAGTTCCGAACAAACAAAGTCCTGCTCCGTTTACCACATTCATAAACTTGCTGCACGCAGCGCCCATGGCAGCTTTCTTTTCGTTTGCCACATATTTTCTGCTCTTAAAATAGAGTGGCCACATTCTGGGAAGACCCTTGACAACCTTCCAGAGCTGAAACATCTCGTAGTACATTTGAGACCCAATCGTATGTCTGCCCGGTGCCGGTTCAACAGAGTAGTGGAGAGCATAACCTGGATCATTCCTGCCGTCATGCATTGCAAGTTCCTGCCCCCCCGCATGAATGGCATATCTATTAGAACCCCTGCCTATTTTCTCTGCGGCTACCTTCGAACCATCTGCCAGGAGATCTCCGATACCTTCACGTTTTATCATTTTGCGAATGAGTTCCACAATGGCGTATGAATTTCCCCATATAAGTTCAAGACCATCCGTATCTTCCTTCGTCAGGATACCCCTTTCATAACACTCAATAGCAAACGCAACGGTTGCACCTGCCGATATGGTATCCATCCCTGCCCTGTTCAGTAATTCATTGAGATAGAGAATGCTGTCAGCGTCGTCATTCATGCATAACCCCCCAAGGGCTATGACACTCTCATATTCCGGTTTGTGGGTTTCTGTGAATTTGCCTTTTGTTGTACATATTCCACCACAACCCAGAGGGCACGAGTAACAGTGATATTTTACCGACTCGCAATCCGCAAAAACATCGGGATTTGCAGATATAGATTTCCCAAGGTCGAAATCCACATTACTGCACAGCCAGTTCCTAATGGGAGAATCCCCCATCTCTATGGACATCTGGTTCATACTCCCGGTACCCCATTTTCTGAGGAGGAACTTGTAAAGCATTCCATTCATGGCCATCTGGGTGGGGAGAACCCTCATCAGTGTACCCACATGACCCATCACGGGACCTGCAGGTAACGGCGGCTGGAACTGAACCCACTTATTACACTTTTTGCTCAGCTTTTTTATTTTATCCCTGTCATGAACAGGTATACGTTTTGCGCCGTCAAGAACAACAGCTTTCAGTTTTTTGGATCCCATGACAGCGCCAAGACCTGACCTGGCAGCTATTCTTCCCCCGTCGTTCACTATCCCGGATATCAATGATAGATTTTCACCGGCGGGGCCTATAAGGGCAACACGTGACTTACCTCCCGTTTCCCTGATCAGCATCTCTTCAGATTCCACCGCATCCTTACCCCATAGATGGGATGCATCGCAAAGCCCTGCTTTGCCGTTTTTCACATAAAGATAAACAGGTTTTTCGCTGCTACCTTTAAAAAATATGCCGTCATAGCCACACCGTTTGATGGCGGGAGAAAAATTACCGCCGCAGTTTGCGTCCCCCCAGCCTCCGGTCAGGGGAGATTTGCCAACCACCATCCACCTACCGGCAAAAAGACTACCGGTTCCTGTCAAAATCCCTGAGACAAAACCCAGGACATTTTCGGGGCCCAGCGGATTAGCGCCCGCAGGTATCATATTGTATAGAATATAGGCAGCTAGTCCTGTCCCGGACAGGTAGTTCTCATATATTCCATCCGGGATTATCTCTTCACTGATTTCTCCCGTGGACAGATCCACCAGCAATATTCTGCCCATGTATCCTTCAGCCATTGTTGTTGCCTCCCTGGCACGGACAAATCAATACCGAAACAAACTCAGTCGAGTCGTCGAATGCCTAGCCAGACCATCCATGTCACCCACTAATTTGAATAATGATGAAAAATTAAAAATACTTGTAGAATTTTACTTTAATTTATTATATTATTTTTCGCTAAATAAGAAAGTAATTTTTTTTAAACAAGAGGTTTTTATGAGATTTGATATTGCAAAAAGCACATCAGGAATGGCTTATGAGATAAGAAATATCGTCGGTGTGGCAAGTAAGTTACAACAGTGCGGCATCAATATCACCTGGAAAAATATAGGAGATCCGGTTGAGAAGGGGGAGCATATCCCCGATTGGATGAAAGAAGTCTTAAACGATATTATCAAGGAAGACATTTCTTACGCATATTCCCCTACAAAGGGAATTACAGAAACGAGAGAATTCCTGGCGGAGCTTGTAAATCAAAGAGGAAAAATCCAGATAGATAAAGAAGATATTATTTTCTTTAATGGTCTTGGTGATGCTATCGCGCGTGCTTACAGTTCCATGCGTGTGGATGCGCGTGTTATCATGCCGGAACCGACTTACTCCACTCATTTTCTTGCAGAAGTTCACCATGCCTCCTTTCCACCGAATACATATCGTATGAATCCATATCGCAACTGGCATCCTGATCTCGCTGAGCTTGAAAGAAAGGTAAAAAGTTATAATTCCATAGTCGGCATCCTTGTAATCAACCCCGATAATCCGACAGGTCATGTTTATTCTGAAAAGACACTAAAGGAAATTGTCAGAATTGCAAAAGAATATGATCTTTTCCTCGTCTTCGACGAAACATATCGTAACATTATTTACAATGGGCAGGAAACGCTTCCCCTCTCTGACATCATAGGAGATGTGCCCGCCATGAGCATGAAGGGCATATCCAA
>DFBI01000107.1:5333-9330 GCA_002367335.1 Syntrophaceae bacterium UBA3084
AAGGATGAGAGCTTTGCGCGATATATTAATGCGATATTGACGCAGAAGATGTCTGAAGTATGTTCTACCACACTGCCGCAGCTCGCCATCCCGAGGATTATGACTCACCCTGAATATCAAACATATTTAAACAGCAGAATCAGACACTATGAGAAACTTTCCAACATTGCGTATAATATCTTTAAGGAAGTTCCTTACATTGTGGTTAGTAGAACGAACGGCGCTTTTTACATGACAGTTGCTTTCAATGAAGCCGTCCTTAATCACCGGCAGAAGTTGCATATTGATGTGCCTGAAGCAAGAGAATTTGTGGAGGGTATTCTAAATAGTAAAATAGAGCATGATAAGCGCTTTGTTTACTATCTTCTGGGAGCTACAGGGATCTGTGTCGTACCTCTAACATCTTTTTTTACTCATCTTCCGGGATTCCGAATCACTTTACTTGAAAAGGATGAAACGAAATTTGAAGAGACTATAGAGAAAATTGCCGAGAAGATCGTGGAATATATCGAATCTTCAAATTAAAATCTTTTTGGCAACACGAACAGCGTCCACACCATCCTTTGCATAACGTGCACCAATTGATTCGGCATAGAACTCAGTTACTACTGCGCCACCTACCATGAAGTTGCATTCCAGGCTTTCGTTCCTTACTGTGTCTATAACCTTTTTCATGTTCACCATTGTTGTCGTCATAAGAGCGGAAAGGGCAACGATGGCAGGCCGGTGTCGTTTTATTTCTTCGACAATCTTCTCAGCTGAAACATCCTTTCCCAGATTGATTACTTCAAATCCATTGTTGTTTAACATAAGCGCCACGATATTTTTTCCTATATCGTGAACATCTCCTTGAACAGTGCAAATGAGAATGATGCCCCTTTCCTCCTGCGCCGATCTATCATTCCTGAGATAAGGATCAAGACAGGCGAGGCCTTTTTTCATTGTTTCGGCGCTGGCAATAAGCTGAGGCAGAAAATATTCTTTTTTATCAAATAAATCTCCCACTCTGGTAATAGCGGGGATCATAATATCATCAACAAGTTTTTGTGCAGGGATACTTTCACGTAGCGCTCTTGCCAGCATCGACTCGATTTCATCTCTATTTCCTTCCAGAATAATACGGAAGATCTCATCGGAAGAAGAAACCGATTCCCGGATTGCTTTCTTTTCACCCTCCTGAATGGTCTTCGTGAATCGTGCGATGTAGCGGGATGCATCTCTGTCTCTATTAATCAATACATCACTGGCTGTCTTAATGCTCATAAACTCTTCTATTCCGGGATTTGCGATAGCCATTGTCAATCCTCTTTCTGCCGCCATCGCAAGAAATGCGGCATTCAGCCATTTTCTTTCGGGCAGTCCAAATGAAACATTAGTAAGCCCCAGAACGGTACAGCACTTAAAACTATGAGAGCACCATTCAATCGTTTTCAGCGTTTCCAGGGGAGCCTGGGGATTAGAGGATACGGTCATAACCAGACCATCGATAACAATATCATCTTTTGTAAAACCATGTTTTTGAGCTTTTCTAAATACCTCTTTTATTATTTCTTTTCTTTCTTTCGCCTTTTCAGGGACACCCCTGTCATTCAAAGGCAAAAGAATAAACATCGCTCCGTATTTTGCTGCAAGGGGAAGTAGCTTTTTGATTTTCTTTTCTTCTCCGGATATGGAATTGACCAAAGCACGACCGGGATATAACCGGAGGGCTGCCTCTACAACTTTTACACTTGGAGAATCGATTACTAAAGGGAGACTGCTTGCCGCTGAAAGCAGGTTGATTACCTCCGCCATTATTTTTTTCTCATCACTTTCCGGGACACCTACGTTGACGTCGAGAAGATCGGCGCCTTTTTTCTCCTGCTCTCTCGCCATCTTTCGCACCAGAACCATTTTCCCTGCAAGAAGTTCTTCCTGAAGCGCCTTCTTCCCTGTTGGATTAATTCTTTCTCCAATAATACGAAGAGGGTTGTTTCTCTCAAAAACAACCGTCTTGCTCGAAGAGCTTATAGCACTGACAGCTTTCCGGACAGGCGCAACGGGCTTTTCATTTACGATTTCCTCTACAAGTTCCCGGATATGATCCGGCGATGTACCGCAACAGCCTCCTAAAATATTGACACCTCTGAAAACAAATTCTTTCCCGTAACCGGCAAATTTACGGGGCTGCATATTGAAAACGGTTTTATCGCCGACCAGCTCAGGCATGCCGGCATTTGGTTTTGCTACTAAGGGAACCGTGGCATACGGTTTCATCTGTGCAATTAATTGTATCATTTCCGCCGGTCCCGTTGAACAGTTGCACCCAACGGCATCAGCGCCAAGACTTTGTAAGGTAACCAGAGCCGCTGCAGGGTCTGTCCCATTCAGTGTATGACCATCTTTTTCATAGGTCATCGTTACAATTGTAAATTTATCGGTGATTTCCTTTACGGCAATCAAGGCTGCCCGGGCTTCCTGGATATCCATCATTGTTTCTATAACAAAGAGGTCAACACCGCCTTCCATGAGTCCTCTTGCCTGTTCCTTAAAAATATTTACAGCTTCCTCAAAATCCAGATCACCGAAGGGCTTAACAAACCGTCCCGTAGGCCCGATATCACCCGCTATCAGAACATTCTTTCCAACGGCATGCCTTGCTAACAGGGCAAGTTCTTTATTCCTTTCGCCAACGTTGGAAACACCATATTGACCTAATTTGACACTGTTCGCGCCAAAAGTACATGTGTAGATCACGTCAGCGCCGGATTTTCTGTAGTCGTAATGGATTTCCTGTATGACATGGGGATTTTCAAGACACCAGATCTCAGGAGACACTCCCGGCGGCATACCCCGCTTCTGGAGTTCCGTTCCTGTCGCACCATCAAGGACAAGAGGTCTTCTTTTCAAAATATTGTTTATTTTGATTTTTTTATTCACTTTCCGACTCTCTTCCCGTATCCGAAAATCTACTCTGAATCCCTGCCACAGCCGTCACGGATTTTTCCGGTGTGAGAATATAGTTTTCATTTATTTGAATTCCTATACGTTCAAGCTGGAGAATATCATAGATTACCTTTTGATTCTCAAGAATAAAATCACCATAACCGGCGGAAAAGCGATTTTTTGTCAGTCGCTTATTTTCTCTCCGAAGATCACGATTAAAATAATCAACAATCCAGTCAAGTGACGCATCGACCATTTCACTGGCTACCGCATCGAGAACGACACCACGAGCTAATTGATTTGCTTCCGTATCTCCCCTGATCGACTCGATGACATCATCCCCCGCTGTCGCACCCATAAGAATAATTTCTTCACAATCTCCTATCATCTTCGAAAGACCTTTGCTCTTAAAGGCAATACCATTTGAAAGCACAATATTTGAGAAACTTTTCTCCTTTATGGAAATCCTCCTGCCGGCTCCCCTCAAATGAATGAGGGAGAGAGCGTATTCAATATAGTCTTCAATTAGCTCTTTCTGGTCTTCCCCTATCCGGGTTATGCCTTTTCGATATCCCAGGCGTCTAAATATTTCCCTCCCCGGCACCGATATGTTTATAGAATCAAAAAAAATTACAGATTTCATTTTGCCACAAGAACCTTATTGAGATGGTGAAAAGTATAGAGAAATAGATGGTTGCAAGTCAAGTGTAAAGAAATAATAAAGAATTATCTCATATTGAAATAGACTCCTCAATATGTTAGAAAAAAATTATTAACTCTACTATAGCAATAGAACTTAACCTTTACTCAACAAGAACACCTCCTTTTTTGTGATTATGCCCGTTTATGAATACAGAGCCCTTAACGTTAAGGGGAACAAGCTAAAAGGCATAATTAATGCCGACAGTATCCTTGCAGCCAGACAGAAATTAAGGGAAACGGATGTTTTCCCCATTGAACTCAGGGAAACATCGGCAAAAGAAAAAGAAGATACCTCGACCAAAAAATCAGTATTCACTTTATTCAAAAGAGTCAGCCTTCGTGAGATTTCTTCCATGACGAGACAATTGGC
>DFBI01000082.1 GCA_002367335.1 Syntrophaceae bacterium UBA3084
ACCGAAACTCACTGTTTGTCCAACATAGTTCTGATCCGTACGAAAGTCGTCGCCGGCAAAACGTTCATCAACTGTTGCCTGCTGAAGTTCTATCAACGATGGTTTGTTAAAGAACTCTCGATCATCTGCTAATCTAAGCAACTCAACAAATCGGGCAGCTCGTTTCTGATCCGGAGTCGCCCGCTCAATTTCGAATGAAGATTTTGTTTCCCTGGTATATAAATAAGAGACAGCCCGCCGCAGGACTTCTTTGGGATAGTTCCCAACCACTTCCATCCCTTTTTTGTCTAACTGAATGTCGATGTAATTCTTCAGAGTGTCAGTTTGTCGAATCATGGGGCAGAAGCGCCGATCACCCAAAAGATTATCAGTAACCTTTTGCCGCCGGTACGGAATACCCTTGGCAGTGTAGTACCTGGATTGATCGAGGAGGTCGATGTAATTGGTCACCCTGGAGGGCTCTAAGTCAAGCTCTTTACCCACAAGAAACTCATACAAAAACCAGATCTTTCGAGCATACTTCCCGGTTGGAGTTTCCTTAATGAAACGTTCTATTTCTTTGTGGTCAACCACTGAAAAAAGAGAGTCGAGAATTTCCAGATTTATTCCTTCAAACTTAAGGGCAAATGTCAAATGATCCTCCAGGCTATCACCTGGATCGTATTTCTTCGTGTAGATCTCAGTTTTCCGGTGTCCCTCCATGATCGCCTTACGTCGTCCCTTTTCAGCTATAAATGACCGAACATAGTGTGGTATGACGTCAAGAGAATACCGGTGAACTAATTCGCTGTAACCGACGGGTTTAAGACCTTTGGTTGGGTTGATTTCTATATTTTCCACTGGCTCGCCGTTGTAGAAAATGTTTTTCTGTAGAAAAAAGTATTTAATTTGTCCCTATTGTAGCAAAATACATTTTCTTTGCAAGTATTTTTAGCTGATATGCTGTTTGCACTTAGATTCGTGGAAGCATCGCTTGCAGGTTTCCAATTAAGATGTCCCCCGAATTTGTCTGTGATTAACCGAGTGATTTTCTTTTCTTTAGAATTTTATAAATAGTGTCCCTTCGGCCCACACAAATCACATATACGGTTATCTCGTTATCTTCAGCCTCATATACAAGGCGATAGCCGAGAGAGCGCAGTTTTATTTTATAATGGTTTTTGTATCCTCTTATCCTGGCAGAATCGATATGTGGCATTTCCAGTCTATGCCGCAACTGTTTTTTAAATTGAGATTTAATTTCCGGGGAAAGCTTGCGCCACTCTTTCAAGGCGCTGGGCAGGAATTTTAGTTTATAGCTCATTGATACCGACCTCAACGGCTTCTTTTTTTTCGCCCTTTCGCCCTTCGATGATACTGCCAAGCTCAATATCCTCTGCCAAATCCATCAACATCTCATAAGTTTTAGCCGGCACGATGTAAGCGGTGGGTTTGTTGCGGTTCAGCAGTACAATGGTTTCACCGTGAGCACTATCAATGAGAGCTTGCGGGTTTCGTTTCATGTCACTGATACTAGTCGTCAGGTCGGCATGGATTTTAATAAGCATATTAATCAACCCCCTTATAGGTATATTACACAATATTATTAATAGTGCTCTTAACGGCACTTGTCAAGTAGTTTTGATGAAACATGAAGAGAAAGAGAAAGGAGAAAAGGGGGACAGATTTATTTTTCCGATAATCGTCATCTCCAGCAAATACAACCTGCCGGTTGGAGACCAATGGGAACGTCAGTAAGAAAGTAAATAACTCATATGCGGCCGGCATTTAGTTACTTATTTACGGACGTCCCTCTTTTCCTTCCGGACGTCCCTCTTTTCCTTCCTGTTGCCCAAAAGCAATTTTGAGGTATTTCGCTAATATATTGTAATCACCATCCAGTAACGGAGTCAAAATCACCGTTTTAATTGAAGCCACTGGTCTCAAAGGACGCACCTCAGCATAGCGATTTAGGAGAAGAACCGCAAGCTCCCCTATCAAAGGAAGTAGTAAAAATAGCCCCATTCTCTCAATTTTAGCCTGCTTTATTTTTTCCTCTTTCGATAGCTTGTTCCCTCCATAATAAGTATCTCCGAGTTGTAAACGAGTCGGTCGGCAATCGCGGTGGCCACAGTTGTTTACTGTCAAAAATTTTTCCCCAGTCTGCAAAAGGCAGATTAGTCGTTATGATAGTAGACTTTTTTTCATGCCTTGCACTGATGACCTGGAAAAAGAGTCGGCGTTTGATAATACTGAAGTTTCTTTAATAGTGAATGATCAGCCTCTGCGGCGATCAGATGATTGATCAAATCCATGGTGGTGGTAAAAAGGACTTTAATGTTGGCTTGTGTTGCTTCATAGGCAATACATTTAGCCAGAAAGCTTTTACCTATACCGGGATTGCCAATCAATATGACATCCTTTTTCTGGGTGATAAAATCCATGGTCATAAGGTTTAAGATTCGATTTTTCTGTTTTTCGGGGAAATATGGAAGCTGAAATCAAACTGATCGATGGTTGGTTTTTCAAAGAGCTTTGATTGGTTGAATCGCAGAGCGATGCTGCTTTTTCTTCTTGATCCCAGCTCAAGGTCAAGAAGGTGTTCGATAACCTGAGAGGTTGGCCAGTTTTTCTGAGTAGCCATTTGTATGACATCAGAAAGGTTTTCAGCAAAAGCCTTCAATCTAAGGACCTTGCATTTTTCAATGATGGATTCAATCATCGGTGTGTCTCCTTTTTAGTATATAGGCATCATATTCAGCCAGAGAAGGCTCGGTAAGCCTTATGTGGTTCAAGGCCTGATCCCTCAGTTTGACAGGTTGATGATGATTTTTGGGTGAGGCTCGGGGACGGGTGAGGCTCGGGGACATCCTTAAATTGTTAAATAACTTTGTTTCAGTATATTGATATTTACTTAAGGACATCGCCCCTTCCCGTTTCTAAGAAAGGCATAAATGCTGAATTTTCCCTGGATCGGGGCTGTCAGAGATAGGCGGAGAGCTTGCTGATTATGTCGGAACGACAGTGCAGAAACCGCAAAACCTCTATGTCGGCATCGACACAGCGGCAGAAAATATAATGTTTACCTTCCA
>DFBI01000212.1:0-26871 GCA_002367335.1 Syntrophaceae bacterium UBA3084
TCCACGTGCTGCGTTAGCAAGACCAAAATCTCCTCACCGCAGGCGCAGCTGTGCTTCCGGTGCTTTTGGCCTTGCCGCCTTGCCCGAGAAATTTTCGCTCGCCCTCGCGACGAAGCTATTCTCGGACAGCCTCCTAGAGGCAGGGAATTAAGATTCAAGAGTCGGATTTGTTTTTGCCTTTCAGCCTTCAGCTTTTATTCGTTATTTCTTATCTTGTCTACTTGAGCTGATACCAACATCTGCAAGAAAAACAGAGTTGTTGAGGATAAAGACTCTATATATACCCCGGCCTTTCAATCATTCCAATATCGGGACTACCGGTGGCTGTGGTTCGGGACTATCTTTTCTTTTATGGCAATCGGCATGCAGCAGATCACACGCGGATGGCTTGTCCTTCGTCTGACCAGCGACTCCCCTTTTGCCCTCTCCCTGGTCATGATGTCTTTCGCGCTGCCACTGACTTTTGTATCTGTACTCGGAGGCGTCTTTGCAGACCGTATTTCCCGAAGGCAGATAATCTTGATAACCCAAAGCGGTAATGCAATCTTAACTTTTCTTCTGGCAACGTTGGACATGACCGGTATCATCTGCTTCTGGCACCTCCTGGTAATCGGATTCTGCAACGGCACCCTGGCGGCCTTTAATATGCCCAGCCGGCAATCGATCATCTCAGATATTGTGCCGGTAGAAACTCTCATGAATGCCATTTCCCTCAGTAGTGCGGGCATGAACCTGACACGAATCATCGGACCGGCACTGGCAGGTGTGCTTATCGTCTACCTCGATACAGCCGGCGTCTTCTATCTGATTGCGTTCATTCATGCCTTTTCTGCTATATGTACAGGTATGATCAAGGCGGGCATGATACCTGCAACTAGCAATTCCCGCAAGGGAATGGCTACGGATATTCGTGAGGGATTTCTATATGCCGCAGGAAACCCCACCCTTCTGGGACTTATTATCATGGGCTTTGTGCCGGCCCTTTTCGGATTCCCCTATCTGAATCTCTTGCCGGCATGGGGCAGAGAAGTATTAAATATACAGTCTGACGGCCTGGGACTCTTGATGGCATTTGTGGGTATCGGTTCACTTATCGGCGCGCTGTTTCTTGCTTCCATCTGTTACCTGAAGAGGCGCGGGATCTTTCTCATGGCCAATGGCTTTGTGTGGGGAATTGTGCTGATCGCGTTCTCCCGGTGTAATTCTTATACAACGGCCTTGCCGGCCCTCCTGCTCATAGGATTTTTGAGCGCCATATTTATGTCGCTCAATATGACCCTCATGCAGTTTTACTCATCCCCTGAAATGCGGGGCCGTATCTTGAGCATGGCCATGATGACATTCGGGATTATGCCCTTGAGCGCCGTGCCCTTCGGGGCCCTTGCCGAGAGTATCGGAACCGCCGACTCCCTGAAATTCAGCGGTCTGCTGCTGTGTCTCTCTATAATCGTTTTCTTTTTTGCCTTTCGCAGATTTCGCAAGGTGGCCTGATATGGAAGGTAAGGGGTTCAGGAATAAAAGGGCAAACTTGGGAAGAACACCCCGGCTATTATCTGTTGTCAACAGGTAGAACTGCCCGCTTTGCACTGTTCATAAAAGCTGCGGAAGTCGTAGACTGAAAGCAGCTTTTCCGAGGAAGTGGCGAGCGGCGGGCCTACGCTGCCTTTTCTTTTTTGTTTTCTTTCAGTTTTCACTATGCATCATAATCAGCCAGTTTTCTGGGAAGCTGATCCTCATACTGCCGGGCAAGCGCCATCACTTCATCCACTGGAGCTCGACGTGATGATGCCTGTGTTAAACGCTTGTCCAGCAACCCTTCCACACCGCTTTCTTCGTAACGATCAATGTAACGCCGGAACGTTCGGGTACATACTCCCAGTATCCGCGCCGTTTCTTCCTAGTCCAATCGCCTCTCTGTCCATACACTGTAAGCCTCTTCAAATTGCATCTTCCGGATCTCCTGAAATATCCCTGTCCGTTTCATTGGCCATCTCCCGGGAACCCATTATAAACCGGACAGATTATGTGCTACAACTCCGGACAGATTACTTGCTTCTGACAAACATCAATCACTTCTTGACAGAAAATTCAATACGATATAAATTTAAAAGATTAATACTTTAGTAGGAAAGGGCAGCTCTTTGTCATTACATTAGACGATGAGAAACTCTGTTTAAACAATATGTTGGGGAATTTTGGTTTTTTCTCATTCGTTTGCTTTCTGAAGGGGAGGGGTGTGGTGAAATGAATGAGGGTACGAGGAAATCGGTTATTGCAGGAGCCTGGTATCCCGGGAATCCTGACAAACTAGAATCGGAAATAAAACGTTTCTTTTCAAATGTATCGATAGATAGAATTAGTGGTAAGATCATTGGACTTGTTTCACCTCATGCGGGATATATGTATTCCGGTCAGGTTGCTGCTTATTCATATAAGCTTGTAGTTGGCAAGGTATTTGATACAGTAATAATAATAGGTCCAAGCCATAGATTCTATTTTCATGGTGCTTCCATATATAGTAAGGGCGGATATGAAACCCCGTTGGGTATTGTTCCTGTTAATACTGATTTGGCTAATGAAATCATTGCTCAAGGGGATATGATATCATATGTTTCTGCTGCTCATTCACAAGAACATTCAGTTGAAATACAACTTCCTTTTTTACAAGTGGCTTTAGGTCCGTTTAATTTTGTTCCCGTTGTAATGGGTACACAGGATAAAAAGACCTGCGAGGATTTGGCCGGAGCTATCTTCAAAGTTATTAAGGGCAAAAGCATTTTAATAGTGGCTAGTTCTGATCTTTCTCACTTCCATGGGTATGATACAGCACTTTCGAAGGATTCAGTGGTTATAAAACATATAGAAGAAATGGATACAGAAGGACTTTTAGACGATCTGGAGAAGGGTAAGTGCGAGGCATGTGGTGGAGGACCGATCGTGGTAACAATGATGCTTGCCAAGAAGTTGGAAGCTGATGGTGTAAAGGTGCTCAATTATGCTAATTCAGGCGATGTTACAGGAGACAAAAGCGGAGTCGTTGGCTATACATCAGCGATTTTTTATAAAAATAATCAAGTAAGAAAGAAAAAGACAGGAAAATTAGGGCTTAGCGAAAAAGACAAAAAAATGCTTCTCCTGATTGCGAGGGAGAGTATAACATATAAACTTGCCAAAAAAGATATTCCTGAATTTAAGATAGATTCAGACGCGCTGCAGGAAAAAAGAGGTGCTTTTGTTACACTCAAAAAGCATGGCCAGTTACGTGGGTGTATAGGATCTTTCGAAGCTGGAGAACCTCTCTATGAAACAGTTGAGAACATGGCACAGTCCGCGGCCTTTGACGATCCAAGATTCTCCCGGGTAACTGAGGAGGAATTAAGCGATTTGAAAATCGAAATATCGGCGCTGACTCCTCTAAGAAGAATAAAGGATATTAATGAAATCGAAGTAGGTAAACATGGGATTTATATTGTAAAAGGTTTTCATCGAGGGGTTCTTCTCCCGCAGGTGGCTACGGATTATAAGTGGGATAAAATCACATTCCTGGAAGAAACATGTCAGAAGGCTGGTCTTTCGTTTAATGCATGGAAAGAGGTAGATGCGGAAATTTATATTTTTTCTGCCGATATCTTTGCTGAAAATGAATAAATGATTTCAATCGAAGAAGCTTCAAAAAAGTCTTGACAAAAAACTTTTTTTGAGATTAATTAGCTCGCTTAGTGTTTTATAGATATTTAGAGTCTTTATTCACGGCAACTGCAATTTAAAATTTTGCGGCTTTGCCGTATTAGGTTAATTAATCTTGGTTGAAAGTGCTGGCGTAGCTCAACAGGTAGAGCAGCTGATTTGTAATCAGCAGGTCGCGGGTTCGAATCCCATCGCCAGCTCCAGTTTGAATTGTAAATTCTGGAGGGGTTCCCGAGTGGTCAAAGGGAGCAGACTGTAAATCTGCCGGCGGAGCCTACGGAGGTTCAAATCCTCCCCCCTCCACCATTATGTGTGAGTGCAGTGGCGGGAGTAGCTCAGTGGCTAGAGCGTCAGCCTTCCAAGCTGAGGGTCGCGGGTTCGAATCCCGTTTCCCGCTCCATTTTACTTTGATAGATGGTCTTGTTGGAGCCTGATAGAGTAATGCGTTATTTGCGACTCAATCGGGATTCAAATGTTTGGCCCACGTAGCTCAGTCGGCAGAGCACATCCTTGGTAAGGATGANNNNCCAGTTCAATTCTGGTCGTGGGCTCCACTTCGACGAGGATAGGAATAGAATGAGAAACATAATTACCCTTGCATGCACTGAATGTAATAGAAGAAATTATACAACAACTAAAAATAAAAGAACTATGCAAAATCGTTTTGAGTTAAAGAAATATTGTCGATTTTGCCGGTTGCATACGCTTCATAAAGAAATAAAGTAATCTTGTAACTACTCAGATTGCTGGATTCAAGGTTCACAGTTCATGGTGGGATGCATCCAAGAAGATATAGGGCACGTTCTGAACTTCCATGCAAGACCGCTTGGGATTTCGCAAGAACCGCATCAACTCTTCATTTGTCTCTGGGCAGAACCCTTGTTTCATCTGCTCAACCCTGAACCGCGGAACTTTGAACCGGAGTAGTTACGTAATCTTTTTCTTTCAAGCCGGATTTTGTGATAGGTATTGTGGCAAGACTAGAAAAACCCAGGCAGGCCGTGCATCCTTTCTTTGACAAGCCTTCGGCGTGAGCTTAGTCGAACGCTCAGTAGAGTCCTTAACCCGTGGTTGCGGTAAATTGCTGCTACAAGTTGAAGAGAATAGTTTTGTTAAGAACGGGCCAGTAGCTCTAATTGGCTAGAGCGCCGGACTCCAAATCCGGATGCTGGGGGTTCGAGTCCCTCCTGGCCTGCCATTTTATTTTTCTGGTATTACTGGGTGGAATTGTTAAATGAATAAAATAACGGTAACTGTATCTAGAATAGGTCAGTTTTTAAGAGAATCAAGGTTTGAGCTGAAAAAAGTGACGTGGCCAACACCAAAAGAAACATTTGCCTCTACATCGGTTGTTGTTGTCGTTGTTATCATTATGTCTGCTTTTTTAGGGGTTGTGGATCTGGGTTTAACGAAAGTAATAAAATTTATTTTAGGTTAGAAAAATGGCTTTCAAATGGTATGTTGTTCACACTTATTCAGGTTTCGAAAACAGAGTAAAACTTTCTCTGCAGGAAGCAATAGCAGTTGCCGGGATGGAGGAGTATTTTGATGATATCCTTATTCCGGAAGAGAATATAGTTGAACTTGTTGAGGGTACAAAAAAGACTTCAAAGAGAAAGTTTTTCCCCGGCTATATACTTGTAAGAATGGAAATGAATGATGATACCTGGCATATAGTAAAAGATACCCCCAAAGTTACCGGCTTTATTGGAAGTAAGGATAAACCATCTCCTATATCGGATATGGATGTTCAGTCATTGAGAACGAGAATAGACGAAGGGACTCTGAAGCCGAAGCCAAAATATAAGTTTGAAGAAGGAGACCACGTAAAAATTATTGACGGTCCTTTTACAGGCTTTGACGGTGTGGTGGATGAAATAAAGCCGGAAAAAGGCAAGTTGAGAGTTATTGTGAGTATCTTCGGCAGGTCAACGCCGGTTGAGTTGGATTTTATCCAGGTTATTCAAAATTGAAATAACAGGTTGCATATCTGAAGAGTAATTTTCGAATTGTATTTATTTTTGTTGCGAAAAAAGAAATCAGGGTGATTGTGATGGCAAAGAAGGTAATAGCAAGCATAAAGCTTCAAATACAGGCAGGTAAGGCGACGCCGTCGCCACCTATTGGTCCGGCCTTAGGTCAACACGGGGTCAATATTATGGAATTTTGTAAGGCTTATAATTCCTTAACGCAAAATCAAGAGGGTATGGTTATTCCTGCTGTTATAACAGTATATGCTGACAGATCTTTCACATTTATTACAAAGACTTCGCCAACCGCTGTTCTTCTCAAGCAGGCGGCCAAAATTGCAAAAGGTGCAGGTGATCCCAAAAGGGAAAAGGTGGGAGATGTCACTGCTGCCCAGGTCAAAGAGATCGCCGAGATAAAATATCAGGATCTCAATGCAATAAATATGGAAGGTGCTGTCAAAATTGTAGAGGGAACAGCAAGATCCATGGGGATAGAGATAGCCAAATAAATTTATAGTGGAGCTTATTATAATGTCCAAGAAGGGTAAAAGATTGTTAGATATTGAAAAGAAGGTTGAACCCGGGAAGCGCTATACCTTGAGAGAATCCTTGGAGCTTCTACTGTCAACAGTACGGGTAAAATTTGATGAGACTGTCGATGCAGCCATTCGACTAGGTGTCAATTCGAGGCATGCTGACCAAATGGTGAGAGGGAGTGTTGTTCTCCCGAATGGTTTGGGTAAAGCCATAAAAGTATTGGTTTTTGCAAAAGGAGACAAAGAAAAGGAAGCCATTGACGCAGGTGCAGATATTACCGGTTCCGATGAGTTGATTGAAAAGATTAAAGGTGGATGGTTTGATTTTGATCGAGTAATTGCTACGCCGGATATGATGGGTAGTGTTGGAAAGCTGGGTAAAATTTTAGGGCCACGGGGGTTAATGCCGAATCCCAAGGTTGGTACCGTAACTTTCAGTGTTGCCAATGCAGTAACAGAGATGAAAGCCGGTAAAGTTGCGTTCAGAGTGGAAAAGGCAGGCATAGTTCACAGCCCTGTGGGTAAAGTATCTTTTGGTGCAGACAAACTGTATGAAAATGTCCTGGCATTGCTGGGGACCATTATAAAATTAAAACCTGCATCCAGTAAAGGAACATACTTAAGGTCTATTTCTCTTTCCACTACAATGGGTCCCGGTGTCAAGGTTGAGCCTCTCGATGTGAGAAATCTATTAAAATAAAAAAGGGCATTAAAGATCAAAGACAGCAGGTACAGGAGGTTTAATCGAGCATACTCGGCCTGCCGAGACGATGAAGTGTTGGAGTTTCTTCCTGTATAACGGTTAAGTTTTTGAAATCAGTTAACAATTCTTTTTACATTTAGCATTGAAAGGAGGTCATTGGTTTGGACCGAAGCAAAAAGGAACAGATTGTTGCTGAGCTTCAAGGGAAACTCAAAGACGTGAAGCTGGCAATTCTTGCAGACTACAGCGGTTTAAATGTCGAGAAAATCACGGATTTGAGAAATGAGTTAAGAAAATCAGATGCAGAGTTCAGGGTAATAAAGAATACACTCTTTAAAATTGCTTCGAAGGATACCGATTTCCGTTTATTTGATGATTATTTGAAGGGTCCTTTGGCGCTGATCATGAATTTTGGGGATGTAGTTGAGTCTACAAAAACACTCGTCAATTTTGCCAGGAAAAATGAAGAACTGGAACTTAAAGCCGGAGTTCTTGATGATAGATTCCTGACAAACGAACAGATAAAAACCCTGTCCGAATTGCCGAGCAGGGAAGTTCTTTTGGGAAAACTTTTATCTATGATGGTGGTGGTGCAGACCTCGCTTGTCAGTGTATTAAGTGGTGTTCCCAGAAAATTTGTTCAAACTCTTGAAGCTTACCGTGTAAAAAAAGAAGAAGAAAATTAAAATATACAGGAAGGAATGAGAAAAATGGCAGGAAAAAAAATCAGTAAGGAAGACGTTGTAGCGTTTATTGAAGGAATGACAGTTCTTGAACTGTCAGAGCTGGTGAAGGAATTGGAAAAGAAGTTCGGTGTTTCTGCTTCTGCTCCAGTTGCCGTTGCAGCCGTAGCCGCAGGACCCGCCCAGGAAGATCAGGTGGAAGAGAAAACTGAATTTGATGTTATACTTACAGGGTTTGGAGAACAGAAAATTCAGGTTATCAAGGTCGTCAGAGCTCTAACTGCTTTGGGTTTAAAAGAGGCCAAGGATCTTGTTGAAGGTGTGCCAAAGGCGGTTAAAGAAGGTGTGCCAAAAGATGAAGCTGAAGAAATAAAGGCCAAATTAGAAGGAGTTGGGGCAAGCGTAGAAATTAAATAAAATACAATTTATCCCTCATGAGAAATTTTGTGGAGGGTATAGCCAAAGGGTTCTTATGATTAGTTATAGAAAAAGTTTTGGTCATATAAAAGAAGTTATGGCGATTCCCAATCTCATCGATATCCAGAAGAAGTCCTATGAGAAATTCCTGCAGAAAGATGTTAATCCATCAGAAAGGTCTGACTTTGGTCTTCAGGGAACTTTCAAGAGTGTATTTCCCATTATGGATTTCGGCGGTAAGAGTTCTTTGGAATTCGTGAGTTATAGCATTAGTGATAGCCGATATGATGAACAAGAGTGTATTCAAAAAGGAATGAGCTATGTGGCTCCTCTGAAGATCGTTGTTAGATTAGTTGTGTTTGACAATGATCGAATAAGCGGACAGAAGAGTGTCAGAGATATAAAGGAGCAGGAAGTTTATTTTGGTGAAATTCCTCTAATGACAAAAAGGGGTACTTTTATTGTCAATGGTACTGAAAGGGTTATTGTCAGTCAACTTCACAGATCTCCTGGCATATTCTTCGATCATGACAAAGGGAAAACTCATGCAAGTGGGAAGCTGATATATTCCGCAAGAATTATGCCCATCAGAGGTTCCTGGCTTGATATCGAATTTGATCCGAAGGACATTCTCTATGCCAGGATTGACAGAAGAAGAAAAATGCCGATTACGATTCTCTTAAAAGCCATGGGATATACACCTGAAGAACTTCTCAAATATTTCTGCGATATAGAGACAGTTTCCATTGATGGTGAAAAATTGTTTCTTTCAATTGATAAATACCTGTTGGGTGAGAAAGTGACAGTGGGTGTCGATGATCCCCGAACAGGCGAAATTATCATAAAACAGGGCAGGAAAATTTCCAGGACAACCTTGAAAAAAATGGAGGAGCTGGGGATAGACCGAGTGGAAATTAAAGAAGAAGATATCCAGGGAAAGGTTTTTGCCGGGAATGTAACAGATCCCGAGACTGGAGAAATATTGTTCAAGTGCAATGATGAATTAGGCATAGAAGGAATTCAGCAACTTTATCAAAAAGGTGTTAAGGAAATTCAATTTGTTCATCTGGCTGAGGATGGCTCAAATTCTTACATCAGAAATACTCTTCTTCTGGATAAAGTTGAAACAGAGGAAGATGCCATCATAGAGATATACAGAAGGTTAAGGCCCAGCAATCCTCCTACCCCTGAGACGGCAAGAAAGTTTTTCGATGGTCTCTTTTTTAATTCTGCCACTTATAACCTGTCTGACGTTGGAAGAGTCAAAATGAACTATAAACTCCATTTAGATGTTCCTCCGGGTCTGACTGTTTTGCGCAAGGGAGACATATTAGATGCTGTCAAGTATCTCATTAATCTCAAAAATGGTGTGGCTAACTACAGCCTTGATGACATTGATCATCTTGGCAACAGAAGGGTAAGATCGGTCGGCGAGCTTATTGAAAATCAATACAGAATCGGTTTGGTGAGGATGGAACGGGCCATGAAGGAAAAAATGAGCCTCCTGGATATCGAAACTATGATGCCTCATGATCTGGTAAATGCAAAGCCTGTCTCCGCAGTCATAAGGGAGTTTTTCGGAAGCAGCCAATTATCCCAGTTTATGGATCAGACAAACCCCCTGTCGGAGATAACTCATAAGAGGCGGTTATCTGCTCTCGGACCCGGAGGCCTTACCCGTGAAAGGGCGGGGTTCGAGGTAAGGGATGTGCACAACACACATTATGGGCGAATATGTCCTATAGAAACTCCGGAAGGCCCCAACATTGGTTTAATAGTCTCTCTCGCTGCTTATGCAAGGGTAAATGATTTTGGTTTTATAGAAACACCGTATAGAGTGGTAGAAAAAGGAAGAGTACTTGATGAATTCCGTTATCTTACTGCAACAGAGGAAGAAAATTGTATTATAGCACAGGCAAATACCCTGATCGATTCAGAAGGAAGAATTTCTGAGAAAATGGTCACAGTAAGAAAAGAGGGGAATTATATAATCCTTCCGGCGGATGAAGTGACCTTAATGGATATTTCTCCCAGTCAGCTTATTAGTGTTGCTACAGGGCTTATTCCCTTTTTAGAGCATGATGATGCAAACCGTGCTTTGATGGGTTCTAATATGCAGAGACAAGCAGTTCCTTTGCTGAAACCCGACGCCCCTTTGGTGGGAACAGGTATGGAGTCTGTTGTTGCCCGGGACTCCGGTGCTGTCGTTGTTGCAAAAAGATCTGGGATAGTAGAAGATGTAGATGCTTCAAGAATAGTCGTCAAAAGTGACAATGAAGAAAAAGATGAATTAGATACTGGTGTAGATATATATAACTTGATCAAGTATCAACGTTCCAATCAGGACACATGTTTTAACCATAAACCTATTGTAAGTGAAGGGGAGAGAGTGAATATCGGGGATTTAATAGCCGATGGTCCTGCCACGTCCAATGGGGAGCTGGCACTTGGCCGAAATATTATGGTCGCATTCATGTCCTGGGGTGGATACAATTATGAAGATTCCATCTTGATCAGTGAAAGAGTTGTCAAAGAAGATGTTTATACGTCTATACATATTGAAAAATTTGAAACAATGGCCAGAGATACGAAGCTTGGTAAAGAAGAAATTACAAGAGACATACCTAATGTGGGAGAAGAGGCACTCAGAAATCTGGATGAAAGTGGAATTGTCCGAATTGGTGTTTTTGTAAAACACGGAGATATCCTGGTTGGGAAAATTACCCCCAAAGGTGAAACACAATTATCGCCGGAAGAAAAACTGTTGCGGGCTATATTTGGTGAGAAGGCAGGAGATGTTAGAGATACATCATTGCACGTTCCGCCGGGAGTTGAGGGCGTTGTTATCAATGTACAAATCTTCAACCGCAAAGGTACGGAAAAAGATAGCAGATTTCTTGAAATAGAAGAAGCGGAAGCTCGGCGGCTTTTCAAAGACCAGAATGACGAAATCAGAATTATTACGGAAAGTCTCAGAAAAGAAGCTTTGAGTTTGTTGGCCGGTAAAACTTCTGCGTCGAAATTATCAGATCCTCACAAGAGAAAAATACTATTGAAAAAAAATGATGTCATATCTGAAGATAAGTTGAATGATATTCCGTTTTACCTCTGGAAAGACATTACTTTGGTAGAAGAAGAAGTTGAGGAGAGATTGAGATCTATATTTTCTAATCTATCCGGGAAAATAGAAATTATCAAATCCTTTTTTGCAGCAAAAATGGACAAAATGCAAATAGGAGATGAACTTCCTCCCGGTGTAATCAAATTGGTAAAGGTGAATATTGCCATAAAGAGGAAGCTTTCTGTTGGTGATAAAATGGCGGGTCGACACGGTAACAAAGGGGTTCTGTCCAAGATTTTACCGGAAGAAGATATGCCTTATTTCGAAGATGGTACTCCTGTTGATATCGTTTTGAATCCCCTGGGAGTTCCTTCTCGCATGAATGTCGGTCAGGTTCTGGAAACTCACTTAGGATGGGCGGCAAAAGGATTGGGAGAAAAGCTACAGTCTCTCATAGAGAAACATACAAATGTCAATTCGGTAAAAAAGGAGTTAAAAGATATCTATTCTTCGGTAGAATTGGATAGCTTTATAGATGGAGCTTCCGAAGAAGAAGTCAAAAAGCTTGTAGGCAGGCTAAAGGCAGGTGTACCTATGGCCACACCGGTGTTTGATGGTGCACAGGAATATGAGATAAAAAATATGTTTAAGATGGCCGGTTTGCCGAAAAGAAGGCAAGCCCAGCTTTTTGACGGGAGAACAGGCGAACCTTTTGATCAAAAAATAACAACTGGAATGGTTTATATGTTGAAACTTCATCATCTTGTCGACAATAAAATTCATGCGAGGTCAATTGGTCCTTATTCTCTTGTTACTCAACAACCTCTTGGAGGGAAAGCTCAATTTGGTGGTCAAAGGCTGGGTGAGATGGAAGTATGGGCAATTGAAGCCTATGGCGCTGCCAATTCATTACAGGAATTTCTTACAGTGAAATCTGATGATGTGGCCGGGAGAACAAGGATATACGAAGCTATTGTTAAAGGTGAACATACATTGGAGCCGGGATTGCCGGAATCTTTCAATGTACTGGTCAAAGAATTACAGGGTCTTTCTATTGATGTAGATTTAATCGAGAATACAGAGGACAAGATGTAGTTATCTTTGACCTGAAGCGGCAAAGGCGCAAGGGTAAAAGGATTAGGGATTAATGAATAATCCTGTAATCCGGGATATTAAACTTCGTTTTTTTAGCCTTTAGCCTTTCGTTGTTGATGCTGCTATCTGTGCGAAAAACGCAGTTGTTGGCAATAAAGACTATAATAACCTAGCGAACAAAGGGAGTTGATCCAGTGGAAGATATTTTTAGTTTTTTTGAAAAACCCAAGGATCCTGTAAGATTCGATGCAATAAAGGTATCTATTGCCTCGCCCGAAAAAATTCTTTCGTGGTCCCGTGGCGAGGTAAAAAAACCTGAGACAATAAATTACAGGACCTTTAAACCGGAAAGAGATGGCCTTTTTTGTGCTAGGATCTTTGGTCCCGTTAAAGATTATGAATGTCTGTGCGGAAGATACAAGAGAATGAAACACAGGGGGGTAGTCTGTGAGAAATGCGGGGTTGAAGTTACTCAGTCCAGGGTACGCAGAGAAAGAATGGGGCATATAACCTTAGCTTCACCCGTTGCCCATATCTGGTTTTTGAAGAGTTTACCCAGCAGAATCGGAAATGCCCTGGATTTGACGCTAAAGGAACTGGAAAAGGTGTTGTATTTTGAGTCTTGGATAGTACTGGATCCTAAGGATACTCCCCTGAAGAAAAAAGAAATACTGGCTGAGGAAGAGTATCACGAAGCAGAAGAAACATATGGCAAAGACAGTTTTGAGGCCGATATCGGTGCCGGGGCAATAAGAAAGCTTCTTGAGGAAATCCATCTGGAGAATCTTGATGAAGAACTAAGAGCCGGACTAAAGGTGGCTACCTCTGAAACGAAAAGAAAAAAACTGGCGAAAAGACTAAAGGTTATTGAAGCGTTAAGAAAGTCTGGTAACAAGCCGGAATGGATGATTTTAACCGTTATCCCCGTCATACCACCTGATTTAAGGCCGCTGGTTCCGCTGGATGGTGGTCGTTTTGCCACATCTGATTTGAATGATCTTTACCGGAGGGTGATTAACAGAAATAACCGTTTGAAGCGATTGCAGGAATTGAATGCACCTGAAATTATCATAAGAAACGAAAAAAGAATGCTCCAGGAAGCAGTTGATGTCTTGTTTGATAATGGAAGGCGTGGAAAGGCTATTACTGGTTCGAATTCAAGACCTTTACGGTCCCTGTCCGATATGCTGAAGGGAAAGCAGGGAAGGTTCAGGCAAAACCTTCTCGGCAAAAGGGTGGATTATTCCGGGAGATCCGTGATTACCGTGGGACCCGATCTAAGGCTCCATCAATGTGGTCTGCCTAAGAAGATGGCACTGGAACTCTTTAAGCCTTTTATCTATAATCGGCTCGAGGAAAAGGGCTATGTGACTACCGTAAAAAGTGCCAAGAAGATGGTTGAAAAAGAAGCTCCTGAAGTATGGGATGCCCTTGACGAGGTTGTTCGCGAGTATCCCGTTCTGCTCAATAGAGCTCCGACCCTGCATAGATTGGGCATACAAGCTTTTGAACCTGTACTTATAGAAGGTAAGGCTATTCAGCTTCATCCTCTTGTCTGTACAGCATTTAATGCTGATTTTGATGGTGATCAAATGGCCGTTCACGTGCCTTTGTCCCTCGAGGCTCAGATAGAAGCGAGGGTCTTAATGATGTCGACAAACAACATTCTCTCACCAGCTAATGGTAAACCGGTTATTGTGCCCAGTCAGGATATTGTTCTCGGTATATATTATTTGACAAGATCAAAGGATCATGTAAGGGGCGAAAAGATAGTTTTTGCCGACCCCGAAGAGGTTAGGAGTGCGTACGATGCCGGTAAAGTTGAACTTCACGCAATGATAAAAGTTCGCATTGACGGTGAGCTGGCAGATACAACTGTAGGCAGAATTTTACTTTATGAGATCATTCCTGGTGAAATTCCCTTCCATTTAGTTAATAAAGCTATCAATAAAAAGGAAATGGCTAATCTCATTGATTACTGCTATCGATCGTGCGGCGTTAAACCGACCGTTATATTAGCAGACAAACTAAAGGATCTCGGTTTTGAATATGCTTCCAAATCTGGGTTGTCCATTGCTATTGATGACATGATTATCCCTGCCAGTAAGGATAAAATTGTATCGAAGGCAAATCTTGATGTTATAAAAATTCAGAAACAATATATGGAGGGTTTGATCACCGACGGTGAGCGTTACAATAAAGTTATTGATATATGGGCTCAGGCGACTGAAAAAGTTGCTGATGAGATGCTAAAAGAACTTGGGACGGAAGAATCGAGGACTCCTGATAATCAGATAGTGAAAAGTGAAAGTTTTAATCCCATTTACATGATGGCTGATTCAGGTGCGAGGGGGAGTGCGGCACAGATAAGGCAACTTGCCGGCATGAGGGGATTAATGGCGAAACCGTCAGGGGAAATCATCGAAACGCCGATCACTGCCAATTTTAGAGAAGGGTTGTCGGTTCTTCAATACTTCATTTCTACCCATGGTGCCAGAAAGGGTCTTGCCGATACAGCGCTGAAAACAGCAAATTCAGGTTATCTTACCAGGAGACTTGTTGACGTGGCACAGGACTGTATCATTACCGAGGAGGATTGTGGCACCATTGATGGAATCTATGTTTCAGCTCTTGTTGAAGGTGGTGAAATCATAGAGACGGCTGGTGAGCGTGTTCTCGGAAGAGTTGCTCTTGAAGATATTAAGGATTCTTTTACCGGTGAAATCCTGGTAAGAGCAAACGAGGAAATTAATGAAACACTGGCAGACAAAATCGACAGGGCGGGATTGGAAAGAGTACTTATCCGATCCGCTTTGACCTGTAAATCAAAGTATGGTGTTTGCGCCAGGTGCTATGGAAGGGATCTGGCACATGGTCACCTGGTAAATATAGGTGAAGCCGCTGGTATCATTGCAGCTCAATCCATTGGTGAACCGGGGACCCAGTTGACGATGAGAACCTTTCATATTGGTGGTACCGCAAAGTTTGAAGAACATTCAACCCTCGAAGCACGGCATGAAGGTATATTGAAATTTGTCAATTTCAATGTGGCTAAAAGGCAGGGAAATGATCAAGTGGTGATGAGTAGAAACGGAGAGGTTCATGTTCTTGATGAGGAAGGGAGAAACCGTGGTAAATACCCTGTTCCCTACGGAGCGCATCTGAAAATTGAGGAGGGTCATGAGATAAGAAGAGGAGAGCAGATTGCAGAGTGGGATCCGTTTTCGATACCTGTTCTTGCCGAGGTTGACGGGACTGTAAAGTTTGGAGATGTTATCGAAGGGAAAACCATGCAGGAGCAGGTTGATGTGATTACTGGTCTTTCCAGAAAGGTTATCGTTGAGTGCTGGGATATAGATTTACGTCCCAGAGCTTCAATTAAAGATAAAGATGGAAAAACAGCCAAAGCGCCGGGCACCCATGCTAATGCGAGACACTTGCTGCCAGTGGGGGCTAATCTTATCGTGATGGAAGGAGATACGATTAAAGCGGGTGATATTATTGCCAAGATTCCCAGGGAAACGACAAAAACTAAGGATATCACAGGTGGTCTGCCCCGTGTAGCCGAACTTTTCGAGGCACGAAAACCAAAGGAACATGCTGTAATTGCGGAAATTGATGGAACAGTTTCCTACGGTAAGGATCTTAAGGGGAAGAGGAGGGTAGTGGTAACTCCCAGTGTGGGCGAATCGAAAGACTACCTTATCCCCAAAGGTAAACATATAACGGTTCAGGAAGGTGACAGAGTTATAGCAGGCGAGCCTCTAATGGATGGTGCAAATAACCCTCACGATATTCTTAATATTAAGGGGGAGAAAGAATTAGCAAAATACCTTGTCGACGAGGTACAGGAAGTTTACAGATTGCAGGGAGTCAAAATCAACGATAAACATATAGAAATTATTGTGCGCCAAATGTTGAAGAAAGTGAAGGTTATAGACCCAGGTGATACGAATTTCTTTGTAGACGAGCAAGCGGATAGATCTGAATTTGAAGAAGAAAATGAAAAAATAATTTCTGATGGAGGAACCCCTGCTACCGGGGAGCCGATACTTCTTGGAATTACAAAGGCATCCTTGAGCACCTCCAGCTTTATTTCGGCAGCATCGTTTCAGGAAACAACTCGTGTGCTGACAGAAGCTGCTTTATCCGGGAAAGTGGATCATCTAAGAGGGCTTAAAGAAAATGTCATTATGGGAAGATTGATTCCGGCGGGCACAGGTCTTTCAATGTATAAAGAATTAGGTGCTAAAGTTGAAGAAGAGAAAAAATTAGTTCAAGAAAGTGAGCAAATAAGTGAGAAATCTCTTGACAGGCCAGCCGTAAATTGATAGATATCTCGAGTTTTTTCTAATGTTAAGTATTGTTTAGCCAGGAGGAATAGTGCCCACGATAAATCAGTTAATTCGAAAGGGAAGAGCAAAGGTCCAGAAGAAGACTACAACGCCTGCTTTGTCTCGTTGTCCTCAGAGAAGAGGGGTATGTGTCAGGGTTTATACAACCACCCCCAAAAAGCCAAATTCCGCTTTAAGAAAAGTGGCGAGGGTTCGTCTTACCAGTGGTTATGAAGTAACGTCGTATATCCCCGGGATGGGGCATAATCTTCAAGAACATTCTGTTGTTCTTGTTCGGGGAGGTCGAGTGAAGGATCTTCCCGGGGTAAGATATCATATCGTAAGGGGTACGCTTGATACAATGGGCGTTCAGGATAGAAAGCAGAGCAGATCAAAGTATGGCACCAAGAGGCCAGCTTAATCAGGGACGATTTTATGCCAAGAAGAAGAGAAGTACCGAAAAGAGAAACTTTACCAGATCCAAAATATAATAATGAGCTTATAACTAAGTTTATCAATAATTTGTTAAAAAAGGGTAAGAAGAACGTAGCCAATTCTATACTATATGGTGCTTTTGATATTATAGAACAAAAAACGAAGGAATCATCTGTTGAGATTTTCGAACGAGCTGTTGGTAATGTAAAACCTGTTGTGGAAGTTAAATCAAGGCGGGTAGGTGGTTCTACTTATCAGGTGCCAACGGAAGTATCTTCTGCGAGACGAGTTGCCCTGGCGATTAGATGGTTGATAAGCGGTGCACATAAACGAGCCGAAAAGACGATGCGGGAAAAGTTGGCTGCCGAATTTCTGGATGCTGCTAACAATAGAGGTACCGCTGTTAAGAAGAAGGAAGATACACATAAAATGGCTGAGGCTAATAAGGCATTTGCGCATTACAGATTTTGATTTGTCTTTTGAGCTCTACTTTTTCCAAGTGATCTTCGCTTAGTGTGGATGGATTTTATAACCACAGAATCGTATCGAAGGATGTTATTGACAAAAACGCATTCGGGAGGATGCTAGTAAGATTAATAGAACAATTAATGAACGAACCAGTCAACCTAATTGAAGGAGGTAGATGAAAAATGGCTAAGGAAAAATTTGAAAGGACGAAGCCGCATCTTAACATCGGAACAATCGGACATGTGGATCACGGTAAGACGACGCTTACCTCTGCTATAACAAAACACTTAGCAAATAAAGGATTGGCCGAGTATATGGCCTTCGATGCAATCGATAATGCCCCGGAAGAAAAGGAAAGGGGCGTTACGATTAATATAGCCCACGTAGAATATGAAACTGAAAAGAGACATTATGCTCATGTCGATTGTCCCGGGCATGCTGACTACATCAAAAATATGATTTCGGGAGCCGCTCATATGGATGGAACAATTCTTGTGGTGGCTGCCTCAGATGGTCCGATGCCCCAAACGAGAGAACATATCCTCCTTGCGAGACAGGTTCAGGTTCCTTATGTTATCGTTTATTTAAACAAGGTTGATTTAGTTGATGATCCGGAATTGCTTGATCTCGTTGAACTTGAGGTAAGAGAATTATTAACGGAATATGATTATCCTGGCGATGATATTCCCATTATCCGGGGATCTGCCCTGAAGGCTCTGGAGAGCGATGATCCCGATTCAGAAGATGTCAAGAGCATCTGGGAGCTAATGGATGCAGTTGATAGCTATATTCCTGAGCCTGAGCGTGATCTGGATAAACCGTTCCTTATGCCGGTTGGCGATGTGTTCAGTATTTCCGGTCGTGGTACAGTTGTTACCGGCAGGGTAGACCGCGGCATCATAAAAACCGGAGAAGAGGTAGAAATAGTTGGCATCAAACCAACACTTAAGACGGTTTGCACAGGTGTGGAAATGTTCCGCAAAACCTTGGATGAAGGCAGAGCAGGTGATGATATTGGTGTACTTCTCAGGGGCACAAAACGTGATGAGGTTGAGAGAGGGCAGGTTGTGGCAAAACCCGGATCGATTACCCCTCACACAAAATTCAAGGCGCAGGTTTACGTTCTGACAAAAGAAGAAGGTGGAAGACATACCCCTTTCTTTTCAGGATACCGTCCCCAGTTTTACTTCCGGACGACGGATGTTACCGGTATTTCCACGTTGCCTGAGGGTGTAGAAATGGTTATGCCAGGTGATAATGTGGAGATAGAGGGCCAGTTGATCACACCTATAGCAATGGAAGTCCAACTGAGATTTGCTATTCGTGAAGGTGGAAGAACTGTTGGTGCCGGAGTAGTGAGTGAAATTTTAGAGTAGCGATTGTATAGGGAATATGGAAAATCAAAAGATTAGAATTCGGCTCAGGGCTTACGACTATAAGTTGTTAGATCGGTCAGCGCGGGATATAGTTGAAACAGCAGAGAGAACAGGTGCACGTGTTGCCGGGCCTATTCCTCTTCCTACCAGGATAAACAAGTATTGTGTAAATAGATCACCCCACGTTGATAAAAAATCGAGAGAACAGTTTGAGATCAGAACACATAAGAGAATTATAGATATTATTGAGCCAACACAGGCAACTGTGGATACCCTGATGAAATTGGATCTTTCCGCTGGTGTCGACGTTGAGATAAAGTTGTAGCTCCGGCATATGGTAGGGGGTGGTGTTTGGGAAATCCATCCCCTCTTTTTTATTCAAAATTGCAATCTATTATAAGAGATCATAAGTGTTATGGAAAAAGGGCTTATTGGTAAAAAGTTGGGTATGACCCAGATATTCTGGGAGGATGGTGCTGCTATCCCGGTAACCGTTATAGAGGCAGGTCCCTGCGTTGTTATCCAGAAAAAGACTAAAGAAACTGACAATTATGATGCCATACAGTTGGGTTTTAGCCGTCAGAAAGAAAAAAAAGTGACAAAACCTCTGAAGGGTCACTTTGAAAAAGCAGGTAAAGGATATTTTCGATTTCTCAGAGAGTTTCGTGTGGAATCTCCCGGTAATTATGAAGTTGGGCAGGAGTTAAAAGCGGATATCTTTGAAATTGGTGATCGTGTAGACGTGATCGGAATAACAAAGGGGAAAGGTTTTGCCGGAGTTATAAAAAGGCATGGGTTCCATGGTGGCGGGGCTACTCATGGTTCAATGTTTCACAGAGCCCCCGGATCTATAGGGGCCAGTGCATATCCTTCACGGGTATTTAAGGGCACAAAGCTGCCAGGGCAAATGGGCAACAAAAGGCAAACCATACAACATCTTATTGTAGTGGGAGTCAATGTCGGTAGGAACTTAATCCTGGTAAGGGGAGCTGTTCCAGGCAGTAAAAGCGGTATTATCATAATTAATAGTATAACATAGGGAAGTTGGTAAAAGTGTCGGTTTTAAATGTATATGATATTGAAAAAAGAAAAGTTTCCGAATTAGAACTTAGCGATTCTGTTTTTGGAGCGTCGATCAGAGAGCATTTAATATATGAAGTTGTAAAAATGCAGATGGCCTCGAAGAGAAAAGGTGCCGCGTCGACAAAAGGCCGAAGCGATGTTAGGGGAGGCGGTAGAAAGCCATGGCGTCAAAAAGGAACAGGAAGAGCCAGGGCTGGTACTATAAGGTCTCCTATCTGGAGGGGTGGTGGTATTGTGTTTGGCCCTACACCGCGAGATTATTCTTACAAGGTTCCCAAAAAGATAAGAAAAGCAGCTCTCAGGTCAGCCCTGAGTTTAAAGATTAGAGCAGATAAGATGTTGATCCTCAAGGATTTCCCGATGGAGGAAATAAAGACAAAGATATTTAAGGAAGTGCTCGATAAATTCGGGTTGAAGAGTGTTCTTTTTGTATTGGATAAGTCAGATCCAATACTTGAAAAGTCTTCTAGAAATATCAAAGATGTTAAGATGATGCGGTCAGAGGGTATTAATGTATATGATCTTTTAAAATATGATAATCTTGTTATGTTAGAACCTTCTGTAAAGATGATAGAAAGGGCTTTGTTGTCATAATGGATTTATATTCCGTCATTAAGAGACCACTTGTTACAGAAAAAACCACAATTGCAAGGGATGAGGAGAATAAATATGTTTTCGTAGTTAACCGCAAAGCTACGAAGATTGATATTCGCAATGCCGTTGAAAAAATCTTTAAAGTGAAAGTCATGGGAGTGCGGACGATTAATGTAACAGGTAAGAAAAAAAGATTGGGGCGAACCGTGGGTAAGGGAAAAGACTGGAAAAAAGTAATCATTACCCTTCCTCCTGGAAGTAGTGTGGACATCTTTGAGTAGAAAAAAGGCAAGAATCAATGGCAATTAAAGTATATAAACCAACATCGCCGAGTCGCCGGTCTCAAACTGGTCTGACATTTGATGAAATAACATCAACCGAACCGGAAAAGAGTCTTCTAAGGCCGCTGAAAAGAACGGGAGGACGGAATAACCGAGGACGAATAACAAGCAGACATATAGGCGGACGGCATAAAAGGAAATACCGTCTGATCGATTTCAAACGTGAAAAAATGGATATTCCTGCAAAAGTTGCGTCCATAGAATACGATCCAAATCGATCTGCCCGGATTGCTCTTCTTCATTACTCTGATGGTGAAAAGAGGTATATACTGTGGCCCCTTGGTCTTGAGGTAGGAAACACAGTAATTAGTAGTGACAGGGCGGATATAAAACCGGGCAACGCGATTCCTTTAAAAAATATACCGTTAGGTTCTCATATCCATAATGTTGAACTTAAAATTGGTAAAGGAGGACAATTAATAAGAAGCGCTGGTTCATATGCTCAACTTATGGCGAAGGAAGGAACGTATGCGCAGATCAGGCTTCCGTCAGGGGAGGTCAGAAAGATTCTTATGGAATGTAAGGCTACAATTGGACAGATAGGAAACATTGATCATGAAAATGTCAGTATCGGTAAGGCGGGCAGAACGCGGTGGTTGGGAAGGCGATCTAAAGTTCGTGGTGTAGTAATGAATCCCGTTGATCATCCTATGGGTGGAGGAGAGGGGAAATCATCCGGCGGAAGACATCCCTGTACTCCATGGGGTGTGCCCACAAAGGGTTATAAAACGAGAAAGAAAAAACACTCAGACAAGTACATTATAAAGAGAAGAGGTTAAAGGGTGGCACGTTCAGTAAAGAAAGGTCCGTATATTGATGAGAATTTGCTTCGCAAGGTAGAAAACGCCGAAGAAACGAGGAGCAGAACTGTAATAAAAACATGGTCCCGCCGTTCAACGGTTACCCCCGAGTTTGTAGGACATACATTTGCTGTGCATAATGGAAAAAAATTTATCCCGGTTTTTGTTACGGAAAACATGGTCGGGCATAAGCTTGGCGAATTTGCACCAACAAGAACTTTTTATAGCCATGCCGGGGACAGAAAATCACGAATAAAGAGGAAATAACGAGTATTAAAAATTGATGGCTTTGTAAAAAGTCCAACTCGTTTGTTGCACTCCACCATTGATTATTGTAGCGTACGGTAAGGGTCTGTCACGAAATAAGTGTTGCAATTAGGCACTCAGATTTAGGTCAGGCTCACTCGATACGAATGAGCAAAACCGTTCGACTGAGCTCACGCCGAAGCCGCAGGAATAGCAGGGCTCTTTTGAGGATTTTGCGATTGAGAACCGGCTAAAAATGGCCTGAAGATAAGATATATAAATGTGATACTTATTTCATGGCAGATCCTAAGTGCACCTCATTCCTCAGGTAAGTTTATAATGAGCTTGCTGAAGGACGCGCCTTGAATCTGAAGCTTTTGATTTTTTACGAGTGCATCAAAATTGGCTCTTGGAGTTTTTAAAGAGATATGGAAGCAAAAGCAATTGTCAAATATGTAAGAATCTCGCCACAGAAGGCAAGATTAGTGGTTGATATGATTCGGGGTAAAAGAGCTGGGGAAGCGGAGAGAATCCTAACCTTCACACAGAAGAAGGCTGCAGGTATTGTAAAAAAAGTTTTAAAATCTGCTATTGCAAATGCAACCCAGAATCCGAATATTGATGAAAACATACTCTATGTTAAGGAAATATTTGTTGGTCAGGGTCCTTCATTGAAAAGATGGAGAGCACGGGCACAGGGAAGGGCTGCGTCGATAAAAAAGCGAATGAGCCATATAACAGTAGTTCTTGATGAAAAGTGAGAAAACAGGAGGTCAAGCTTGGGACAAAAGGTAAATCCTGTCGGGTTTAGGCTAGGTTTCGTTAAAACTTGGGATTCCCAGTGGTTTGCGAAAAAAAATTATAGCAAATTACTTCATGAAGATATAAAAATTAAAAGATATCTGAAAAAGAAGTTTTATCACGCTGGTATATCGAAGATACAAATTGAAAGAGCTGCTGACAAGGCCAAGATTAATATGTGGTCGGCTCGTCCTGGAATCATTATAGGTAGAAAAGGGACCGAGATAGAAAAGCTGAAAAAAGACCTTGAGAAAATGATAACGGGTGAAGTTATTATCAATATTCTCGAAGTACGGAAACCAGAGGTGAACGCACAGCTCGTTGCTGAGAATATCGCTCTTCAGCTTGTGAGAAGGGTCGCGTTCAGAAGAGCAATGAAAAGAAGCGTAACCTCGGCACTTAAATTTGGCGCTCAGGGAATCAGGGTGTCCTGTGCCGGAAGACTGGGCGGAGCTGAAATGGCACGAAGGGAATGGTACAGAGAGGGAAGAGTACCCCTGCATACTTTGAGAGCTGATATAGATTATGGTTTCGCTGAAGCAATGACAACGTACGGAGTTATAGGTGTGAAGGTTCTCATTTTTCACGGAGAGATTTTGCATGACAAGGGAGAAAGTAGCAGTTAAGAATGATTAGGTGTCAGTAGTCGCGCCGGTTGTAGATAAATATGGGATGCAAGATCGGGATATGAATTATGCTAGCTCCAAAAAGAGTAAAATATAGAAAACTGCAAAAGGGTCGCATGGCCGGTAAATCCAAGGGAAATAATAAGATTGATTTTGGTTTGTACGGTATTCAGGCGGTGGTGTGTGGCCGTATAACTGCGAGGCAGATTGAAGCAGCCCGTATTGCCATGACCCGGTATGTGAGACGTGGCGGGAAAATCTGGATAAGAATATTTCCCCATAAGTCTATTACAAAGAAACCGGCGGAGACACGTATGGGCAAAGGAAAAGGTTCTCCTGAAGAGTGGGTAGCTGTGGTAAAGCCAGGTAGGGTTCTTTATGAAATAGAAGGTGTCTCAAAGGAAGTGGCTCAAGAAGCTTGCAGGTTGGCATCTCATAAATTACCAATAGCAACGAAGTTCCTTACCAGGGAGATATTTGATGAGAATTAAAGAAATTAGAGATCTTGATGTCATGGAGCTAAAGCAAAAAGAAAGAAATCTCGTTGAAGAACTTTTCAGGCTCCGGTTTAGACATGGTACTGGGCAGTTAGATTCCTCTTCTTCCTTGAAACAAGTCAGAAAAGATATTGCCCGTATAAAAACGATCCTCAGGGAAAAGGAGAATATTAATTAAGCTATGGCAGAAAGAGGTAATAAAAGAACCATGATGGGTGTTGTTGTCAGCGATAAAATGGCTAAAACGGTTGTTGTTTTGTCGGAAAGATTAATTAAACATCCCCAATTTCATAAATATTTGAGGAGGCATGTTAAATATAAGGTTCATGATGAGAAAGGTATATGCAATATAGGTGATAAGGTGCTGATTGTCGAATCGCCTCCGCTCAGTAAGGATAAGAGATGGAGGATAGGGAAGGTACTGAAAAAAGCTAAGTGATGAAGAATGCCTGCCGGCTGTTATATGGTGGATATGTTGCGGGGTGATTTATGATACAGATGCAGACAATGTTAAGTGTAGCAGATAATTCGGGTGCTAAAAAAGTTTCTTGTATAAAAGTCTTAGGTGGAACCAGAAGGCGATATGCTTCTGTGGGTGATGTTATAGTCGTATCTGTGAAAGAGGCAATTCCCAATTCCAAGGTTAAAAAAGGGGATGTTATGAAGGCAGTTGTTGTAAGGGCAAAAAAGGAAATTGGCCGATATGATGGTTCGTCTCTCAGGTTTGACGACAATTCCGCTGTGTTAATTAATGAGCAGTTAGAACCTATTGGAACAAGGATATTCGGACCTGTGGCTCGTGAGCTAAGAGCCAGGCAGTTTATGAAAATAGTATCCTTAGCCCCTGAGGTTGTATAGTGCTTAGTTTGTTTTAGAAAGATACAATGAGGATTTCAAAATGCACACAATGCATATAAAAAAAGGCGATACGGTTACGATCATATCCGGGAAGGAAAAAGGGAGAACCGGGAAGGTCCTTATTGTCATAAAAGATAAACATCGCGTCATAGTTGAGAAAATGAATATGGTAAAGAAGCATCAGAAACCTGATGCTATGGGTAAGGGTGGTATTGTTGAAAAGGAAGGGTCCATCCATGTGTCCAATGTGATGCTGGTATGTAATAAGTGTAATACGGGCGTCAAGATAGAGCATAAGGTGCTGGAAAATGGTAACAAAGTGCGTGTCTGCAAGAAATGCAAAGAAATATTGGATGAATAGGTCGGGGTGTTTATGTCAAGATTAAGGGAGTACTATCAGAAAGAAGTAGTTCCTGCTCTGATAGAGAAATTAAAGCATAAAAACAAGATGGAAGTGCCCGGAATCGAGAAAGTTGTCGTGAATATGGGTTTGGGTGAGGCGATCCAAAATATCAAGATATTGAACAGCGCTACTGACGAACTGTCCATGATTGTGGGACAAAAACCTGTTGTTACGAAGGCGAGGAAATCAATTGCTACTTTTAAACTTCGTAAAGGCATGTCAATAGGATGCATGGTAACCTTGCGTAAAGAGCGAATGTATGAGTTTCTAGACAGGCTCGTAAGCGTGGCCATCCCACGAATTAGAGATTTCAGGGGAATTCCGTCAAAGTCTTTTGACGGAAGGGGAAATTTCTCTATGGGGATTAAAGAACAGTTTATTTTTCCTGAAATCGAATATGACAAGATCGATCAAGTCAGGGGTATGAATATAACCATTGTTACATCTGCGAAAACTGATGATGAGGCAAGAGAACTCTTGAGACTTATGGGAGTTCCATTTCGAAATTAAGTGTAAGCGCCTGAAGGAGTGAATGTGGCAAAGAAATCCTTAATTGCAAAAGCGAAGAAGAAGAAGAAATTTCCTGTCAGGGAATATAATCGATGTCCTATCTGTGGGAGGCCCCGTGCATATTATCGGAAATTTGATATGTGTAGATTATGTTTACGGAAGTGTGCACTGAACGGGGAAATTCCCGGTGTGATAAAATCGAGCTGGTAAAGGAGAAACGTTATGGGAATGTCTGATCCTATTGCTGATATGCTGACAAGAATAAGAAATGCCAATCATCGAAAATTCAGAAATGTTGATGTCTTTCTTTCAAAAGTTAATATAAATATTGCAAAAGTAATGAAGAAAACAGGATATATCAGTGGATTTGAAGTCAAAAAGGATAGCGATAGTCCGAAAGGGATGTTGAGAATATATCTTAAGTATTCGGTTTCAAAAGAGCGAATTATAACCGGTATACAGAGGATCAGTAAGCCTGGGAGAAGGTGCTATGCTGGGAGTTCGGGAATTCCCAGGGTTCTGAATGGTTATGGTTTCGCTATTATTTCGACATCCAAAGGTATCGTAACCGACGAAGAAGCCAGGGGAATGAATGTGGGCGGCGAAATCCTCTGTAATATATGGTAGTATGACGTAAAAATCTGGAGATAGACTCATGTCAAGAATTGGCAAAAAGCCGATAGAAATTCCTAAAGGCGTAAAGATTAAACTAGATAGATCTGAAGTGGTGGTCGAAGGTCCTAAGGGGACTCTTACACGGGGGATTCCTAAAGAAGTGGAACTTTCAGTGGATAATGATAATATTCTTGTGAAAAGACTTTCTGATAACAAACGTGGAAGATCTTTCCATGGTCTTGTGAGGACATTAATTGCTAATATGGTAACCGGTGTTAGTGGCGGCTTTGATAAGTCTCTTGAGATAAGCGGTGTTGGATATCGTGCAGAAGTTCAAAATGATATCCTGAGATTATTTATCGGTTTTTCTGATCCTGTAGAATACAAAATCTCCAAAGATGTTTCTATAAAAGTTGTCAAGAATACAAACATAACTATCTCTGGCATAGACAAGGAGTTTGTTGGAAGAGTGGCAGCGGAGATAAGAGATTTTAAAAAACCTGAGCCATACAAGGGAAAAGGAATCATGTATGCGGGTGAAAAGATAAGAAGGAAAGTCGGCAAGGCTGCTGGTGTATAACAAAGAGTTTATACAGAGAGGTTTAACTTTGGGATCAACAAATAAACTGCAATTGATAAGACAGAAACGTAAGACCAGAGTTCGAAGCAAAATCTTTGGTACTGAAGAAAGGCCGCGCCTTTCAGTTTTTCGGAGTTCCAGACATATATATG
>DFBI01000212.1:26902-36538 GCA_002367335.1 Syntrophaceae bacterium UBA3084
GAGCTGAGGGGAAATCTTAACGGAATAAAGAAAAGTGATGCTGCCCGGGAGGTCGGTAAATTGTTGGCGAAGAAGTTGACATCTCACAGTATTAATGAAATTGTTTTTGACAGAGGTAGATTTCTTTACCATGGAAGAGTAAAAGCTCTTGCAGAAGGTGCCAGGGAATCGGGCTTAAAGTTTTAATTATATGGTAAGAGATTTGTAACTACTCAGGTTATCGGGTTTACGGTTCAGTAGTTAGAAAACGGTCAACCTTGAACCATTTCTTGGTTCAGGGTTGGGGGAATACTAATTGGATAAGGAAAATATGGAAGAGATAGAGATTCTTGATAAGGTTGTTGCGATTAGAAGGACGGCTAAGGTAGTCAAAGGTGGGAGAAGATTCAGGTTTAGTGCTGTTGTAGTTGTTGGTGATGGCAATGGTTCTGTTGGTATAGGATTGGGGAAGGCTCAAGAAGTGCCAGTGGCAATTAAAAAGGGCATGGAAGTGGCAAAGAAGAATATGGTTAGTGTAGCCATTATAAATAAAACTATACCCCATGAGGTTTTAGGTCATTATGGAGCAGGCAGGGTCTTGTTAAAACCCGCCTCTGAAGGGACAGGTCTCATAGCGGGAGGGGCTGTCAGGGCAGTTCTGGAGGTAGCTGGGGTTCATAATATCTTAACAAAATGTCTTGGATCTCATAATCCCCATAATCTTGTAAAAGCAACAATGGATGGTTTGATGAAATTGAAGAGTCGTAAGGATCTTAACACCCTTCCGGAGAGGAATACTGCCAAAGTATAGCAGTGATTTTGTATTGAGGTGTCTGGTTGTGAGAAATATGCTGAAGATAACATTGGTCAAGAGCATGATAGGAAGACCCGGAAAGCAGAGACAAGTCCTATATGGTTTAGGACTCAGGAAATTAAATAGAGCCGTTTACCTGAAGGATGTTGCTGAGATTCGAGGTATGATTAAGAAAGTCGCTCACCTGGTTTCCGTAGAAGAATATGAGGTGGAAGAGACATGAAATTAAATGATTTGAAACCTCCTGAAGATTCCAGGAAAAAGAGAAAGCGGGTGGGTCGTGGCGATGGTTCAGGACATGGGGGAACATCCTGCAGGGGTTCAAAAGGTCAAAATGCTCGTTCCGGTGGTGGTGTAAGGCCTGGATTTGAAGGTGGACAAATGCCGTTATCCAGGAGGTTGCCCAAAAGAGGATTTTTTAACAGATTTAAGAAAGATATTATTGCTGTGAATCTTGAGCAGTTAAGAAAGTTTCAAGAGGGTTCTATTATTGATGCCGATGCTCTTTTGAACAGTGGGCTTATCAAGAGAAAAGGCGATGGCGTAAAAATATTAGGCAAAGGGGATATAGATTATCCGCTCACACTTAAGGTAAATAATATCAGCCGCGGTGCGAGAGAGAAAATCGAAGCTTCGGGTGGTTCAGTAGAGGTTATCTGAGTTGTTAAGTGGTTTAAAAAATATTTCAAAGATACCGGAACTTCAGAAAAGGATATTGTATTCTTTTCTTCTTCTGGCCGTTTACAGAATTGGAGCCCACGTTCCAACGCCTGGTATAGATGCTCAGGCTTTAGCAGCTTTTTTTGAACAGGCAAAAGGTTCTCTGCTGGGGCTCTTTGACATGTTTGCAGGGGGAGCGTTGAGTAAGTTGTCAGTGTTTGCGCTTGGGATTATGCCCTATATCAGCGCATCCATTATACTGCAGTTGCTTACAGTAGTGATCCCTCATCTTGAAAAACTTTCTAAAGAAGGAGAGGCGGGAAGAAGGAAAATAACGCAATATACGAGGTATGGAACTGTTCTTTTAAGTCTCATCCAGGGACTTGGTATAGCGGTTGGCCTGGAGAATATGGCTGGACCTTCGGGGGTATCTATAGTTATTACCCCTGGCTGGGGTTTTCGATTAATGACAGTCATTACTTTAACAGCGGGTACCTCGTTTATCATGTGGTTAGGCGAAAGTATTACTGAAAAAGGGATTGGTAACGGTATATCTCTTATCATTTTTGCCGGCATTGTTTGCAGGGGGCCTGCAGCGGTTTTGAATACCTTCCGGTTATTATCCACGGGTGAAATGGGGATATTTTTTATCGTTATTATGATCGTGTTAATGATTGCCGTTGTTGCCGTAATTGTCTTTGTGGAAACTGGTCAAAGAAGAATACCCGTTCAGTATGCCAAGAGGGTTGTAGGAAGAAAGATGTATGGTGGGCAAACCACTCACTTACCTTTGAAGGTAAATACTGCGGGGGTCATACCACCAATCTTTGCTTCATCTATTATTATGTTCCCTGCGACAATAGCGAATTTTGTTCCCCACCCGTGGATGAAGGCGTTTGCGGCCTATTTAATGCCCGGGCGATTTGTTTATGAGTCGCTGTATGTCGCATTTATCATATTTTTCTGCTATTTTTACACAGCGGTTACTTTTAATCCTGTGGACGTAGCAGATAATATGAAAAAATATGGTGGGTATGTGCCTGGGATCAGACCAGGTAAAAAGACCGCAGCTTATATTGACAAGATTCTGACAAGGCTCACTTTCAGTGGGGCCCTTTATGTTTCTGCTGTGTGTGTATTGCCGAGCATTCTTATAAGCCAGTTTAACGTTCCTTTTTACTTTGGGGGAACAGCTCTTCTTATCATAGTAGGCGTTGCTCTCGACACTGCCGGTCAAATAGAAACACATATGCTGACGAGGCAATATGAAGGATTTATGAAAAAAGGGCGAGTAGCGAAAAGGCGATAGTGGTTTTCTTGAGCTTGAAATGGTAAATTTGCTATTACAGCAAGATTGTTGGACAGTTGTTACATCGGATGATAAGTTGTCCGCCCACCTTGAATATAGTATTGCTATTACGGAAAATGGTTTCCTATCATACTGAGCCTGACGCAGAAATTGGGCAAAAGGGGACGTTATGCAAAAGTCTCAAGGTATGAATTGGATGAAGTAGTCACTTGCTGGCTTGATTTATTGGAGATGTATTTTATGGCAAAAGAGGAATCTATAGTTGTAGAGGCTAAGGTAATAGAACCTCTGCCCAATGCTATGTTTCGTGTCGAGCTTGAAAATGGTCATCGGGTTCTTGCCCATATTTCAGGGAAAATGAGGATGCACTTTATAAAAATATTACCCGGAGATAAAGTAACCGTTGAGCTTTCTCCCTATGATCTAACGCGGGGACGAATTATCTATAGAACAAAATAGCAGAACAATCACTTAATAATAATTGAATTGTTTTGATAATGGGGGATAAAATGAAGGTAAGGTCTTCTGTGAGAAAAATATGTACCAAATGTAAAATTGTCAAAAGGCGTGGCGTGTTAAGAGTGATATGCGAAAATCCAAGGCATAAACAGCGACAAGGGTAATAAGCGGGAGGTTTTAAGGTGGCAAGGATTGCTGGAGTAGATTTACCGAAAAATAAAAGGATGGAAATAGCTCTTACATATATCCATGGTATAGGAAAATCCAAATCAAGACAGATACTTAAAGATGCAGGAATTGATTTTGATACAAGGACTGACAATCTTGTTGACGAACAGGTAACCGCTATAAGAGATATTATCGATAAGAAGCACAAAGTCGAAGGCGATTTAAAAAGAGCTATCGCCATGTCAATCAAACGTCTTATGGATATAGGAGCTTATAGAGGGTTAAGACACAGAAAGGGTCTTCCCGTGAGAGGTCAAAGAACAAGCACGAATGCAAGGACGAGAAAAGGTCCAAGAAGAGCAATTGGTGGAAAACGGAAATAATCTGAATCCGGAGGGAAAATGGCTAAACCGAAGAAAAAAAGTGGAAAGAAGAAGGACAAAAAGAACATATCTGAGGGAATTGCCCATATTCAATCAACTTTTAACAATACAATCATTACCATTTCAGATCTAAGTGGGGATGTTATCTCTTGGTCCTCCTGTGGTGTAAAAGGGTTTAAAGGATCAAGAAAAGGAACACCCTTTGCGGCACAACAGGCTGGGGAAGATGCGGTGAAGAAAGCGAGAGAACATGGGATTAGAAATGTGCAAGTGTATATAAAGGGACCTGGCTCTGGTCGTGAGTCTGCGCTGAGAGCTATGCAGGCAGCAGGCCTGAACATAACGCTCATCAGGGATGTTACCCCGATCCCGCATAATGGTTGTCGCCCTCCGAAGAGGCGAAGAGTTTAAAAGATTTTCATAATTAAATTATACAAAGAAATGGAGGAATACTTTGGCAAGATATAGAGAATCCGTATGCAGATTGTGCCGAAGTGAAGGTATGAAGCTGTTTCTGAAAGGAGACAGATGCTACAGCGATAAGTGTGCATTTGAAAGAAGAGGATACGTTCCTGGAGAGCATGGCCAATCCAGGAGAAAGCGAACAGACTATGGTGTTCAGCTAAGAGAGAAACAGAAGCTGAAGAGGATGTATGGTCTTTTAGAAAAACAATTTAGGGGATACTTTGGAAAGGCTGACATGCAGAAAGGTGTGACTGGTACAAATCTCCTGATTTTGCTGGAGAGAAGACTGGATAACATGGTTTATAGACTGGGGTTAGCCAATTCGAGAAGTGATGCGAGACAGCTGATCAAACATAATCATTTTCTTGTTAATGGCAAAAAGGTAAATATACCGTCGTATCTTTTAAGTGTTGGGGATCAGATTCAGGTTAAAGAAAAGAGTAAAAAGGTAAACAGAATACTTGAAGCCATGGAAACGGTGGTCAGACGAGGTATCCCGCAATGGTTGGAGTTAGATAAGGATAAATTTACCGGTATTGTTAGCAGATTTCCTGCCCGGGAAGAGTTAACTATGCCCATACAGGAACAATTTGTAGTCGAGCTTTACTCCAAGTAACAGAAAAAACCATTGTAATGGGGAAATTAAATTATGCAGAAAAACTGGCGAAGCTTAATAAAACCAAGGCGAATCGAAGTAGATGAAAAGACTCACACCTCATATTATGGGGAATTTGTGTGCCAGCCCTTAGAAAAGGGGTTTGGTACTACTTTGGGTAACTCTCTTAGAAGGGTGCTCCTGTCGTCTATTTATGGTGCTGCCATTATTTCAGTAAGGTTTGACGGTGTTCTCCATGAATTTTCAACGATCCCCGGGGTTAAGGAGGATGTAACCGATATCATCCTGAACCTGAAAGGGGTTCGTTTTAAACTTCATCAACAGGATGAACCGAGAATAGTTCGAATTGATACAGCGAAAGGGGGCGTTGTAACGGCGGGTGATATTATTACTGATGGAACAGTTGATGTACTAAATCCAGATCATCATATTGCAACTCTAACGAAGGGGCTCCCGCTAAAAGCAGATATGATAGTTCAGGTTGGAAGGGGGTATGTTCCGGCCAAAAGAGAGAAGGATCCCGATCAACCTGAGGGTACGATAAATATTGATGCTGTGTTCTCTCCGGTAAAAAGAGTAACATATACCGTTACGTATGCCAGAATTGGTCAGACGATTGATTACGATAAATTGGTGATCGAGGTATGGACGGACGGTAGTGTGCTCCCGGAGGATGCCGTTGCGTATGCTGCAAAAATCTTGAAAGAACAAGTGGACGTTTTTATCAACTTTGAAGAAGTAGAGGATGAAGAAGAGGAAATAGAGGAAGAAAAGGAACAGGTAAACGAAAATTTGTTTAGAAGTGTTGACGAGTTGGAGCTTTCGGTAAGGTCAGCCAACTGCCTGAAAAATGCGGGCATTCTTCGCATTGGAGAACTTGTTCAAAAAACAGAGGCAGAAATGTTAAAAACAAAGAATTTCGGAAGGAAGTCTTTGAATGAGATTAAGGAAATACTGACAGAGATGGGGCTGACTCTCGGTATGAATATAGACTTTTTACCAGTTGAGGGAGAAAATAAAGAAGAGGCTTCGGTGGGAGACAGGGAAGAATAATAGGGAAAGGAATGAGAATCAATGCGTCATAGAAATGCTGTTAAAAGACTGGGCAGAACCTCGAGTCACAGGAAGGCAATGCTTAGGAACTTAGTAACTTCCTTGTTAAAATATGAGAAGATTATTACAACCGATGCAAAAGCTAAAGAATTGAAAAGCATTGCAGAAAAAATGATTACGTTGGGCAAGAGAGGTAATCTTCATGCAAGGAGACAAGCCCTGTCATTTATCATGGATGATGAAGTTACTAGAAAAGTCTTTGATGAATTGTCCCCTCGTTACAGTGAAAGAACGGGTGGATATACACGTGTTATTAAATTAGGCTATCGAGTTGGTGATAATGCTCCTCTTTCTCAAGTTGAGTTAGTATGAGTGTCCGGGTAAAAGATTCTGCCTCAAGATAAGGGGGCAAAGAAATTTTCTAAAAAGCAAGGGCTAGCCCTTGCTTTTTTTGTTGGAAAAACTATAATTTATTTGTTATGTTACCACTGATGATTATGTGTGGAGATTCCATATTTGTTTGATTAGGCAGGTTTGTCCGGGTGAAAAATGTTATGGATTAAACTGTTCAATTTTGAAGGTTTCGAAAAAAGTCAAAATATGCGCAATGTTACGAATGCACCAAACTTTATTGGGTCAAAAAAAGGAGTGAGCTATGGCAGAAAAAAAGATTGGTGAAGTAGTAAAGTTTTTTGTGAAACCAGGTGTCGCGGCAGTCAAGGTAACTTCGGGGGAACTGAGTATCGGAGACACCGTCAGGTACACAGGTCATACTACCGATTTTGAAGAGAAGCTTGATTCAATGGAAATTGACAATGAGCAAATTGAAAAAGCGGTAGAGGGCGATTATATAGGTGTTAAGGTTTCTGACCGTGTTCGTCCAGGAGATGAGATGTTTAAAGTAACACCTGATTAACCTTAAAACGCTCCATTATGCCGAATGCCGACACGGAGTATAATGGAAACCAACTCTTACAACGCAGCTTTAAGGCTGATGGGGGCATCGGCCCCTGCATATAGTGGGATCCGTTCTCCGAACAGGCAAATGCTGTGTGTCTGGATAGTCTTCAGAAAAATCAGGGAGTTATATAAAATTCGGCCAAACAAGTTACTTCCTGATGGCTGCAAAGCCGCAAAGACTGAGAAACGAGTAATGAGGATTATAAAAAATAAAGGTCTTTTTCTTGATCCTTTGCCCTTATACCTTGTGCCTTTTCACTACCCATTGCCATAACCCTCCGGACGTAACTTTATTAACCCTCATAAAAAAAGTGGTCGAAGCGGGAAGAAGGTCCTCCGGCTTCAATCCTTATTAGTAATCTTCTGTTCAAGGTGCCCTTCGATGGGATTTGAAACAGCCTGTGTTTGTAAAACGTATCTCAATTCACACTCTGCGTCACAGTTATGCCACATATCTGTTGGAAGCAGGAGTAAACATTTGTCATATCCGGCAGCATCCAGGCTATCACAACCAGCCGAATCGTAAGGGAAAACAGCGAATACTGTGTGGTTGCCATTACCCGCAATGTCGAAGACGTGAAAGCGCTATTTGTTTCTGTTCCTTAGTGGTCGGTGACTATCTTTACCTCAAATCTGCAAAAATTCTTGAAAAGATATAATCTCACTTTGATTGTCGCAAAAATTTATGATAGAAAATAACTTCGATTATTTACAGAAATTGCCGGACATTACAACTCATGGCATTGGAGATATCTATGGAAAGAAAATACAACCCCATAATGATTGAAGAAAAATGGCAAAAACGCTGGGAAGAAGAAAAGACTTTTCATGTAACAGAAGACACCGATAAGGAAAAATACTATTTGCTGGAGATGTTTCCATACCCCTCAGGAAAAATCCATATGGGTCATGTAAGAAACTACACCATCGGCGATGTTGTTGCACGGTACAAGAAGATGAAGGGATATAATGTGCTCCATCCCATCGGTTGGGATTCATTTGGCATGCCGGCGGAAAATGCAGCCATAGATCATGGCGTTCCTCCGGCAAAATGGACAAATGAAAACATTGATGCCATGAAAAAACAGCTCAAGAGAATGGGATTCAGTTATGACTGGGACAGGGAAATCTCCACATGTGGGGTTGATTATTATAAATGGGAACAGCTCTTCTTCCTCTGGATGTATAAAAAGGGTTTGGCATACAAAAAAGGCGCAACCGTCAACTGGTGCCCCAAGTGCCAGACTGTTCTGGCAAATGAACAGGTTGAAGCAGGATTGTGCTGGAGATGCGGCACTGAGGTCGAAGAACAATATCTTGAACAATGGTTTTTCCGTATTACCGATTACGTGGAAGAACTTCTCGATTACTGTGATAAGCTCCCCGGCTGGCCTGAAAGAGTTCTTACGATGCAGAAGAACTGGATCGGGAAAAGCTACGGATGCGAGATCGTTTTTCCCATGGCAGATTCCAATGATGTCATCAAGGTTTTCACCACAAGACAGGACACCATATTCGGTGCTACATTCATGCTTATTGCTGCCGAACATCCCCTGGTTATGGAACTGGTAAGGGGAAAAGAAAGAGAACCGGAAGTCAGAGAATTTGTTGAGCGCATAAAAAAACAGGATAAAATGATGAGGACCGCCGATTATTATAAAAAGGAGGGTATATCCCTGGATGCATACTGTCTGAATCCTGTAACCGAAAAGAAGATGCCCATTTATGCCGCCAATTTTGTTCTGGCAGATTACGGAACCGGTTGTGTTATGGCCGTTCCGACTCATGACCAGCGTGACTTCGAATTTGCCAGAAAGTATGGTCTCGAGCTGATCGTTGTCATACAGAATCCTGATCATCCCCTGGATGTTGCAACAATGACCGAAGCCTATGTGGATGAAGGAATCCTAATCAATTCGGAGCAGTTCAACGGCATGGAAAATATGAAGGCCCTCGATGGTATAGCTGACTACTTGAGTTTCATTGGACGAGGGAAAAAGACCATTGAATATCGTTTGAGGGACTGGGGAATATCCAGGCAGAGATACTGGGGATCTCCCATTCCCATTATTCACTGTGAGAAATGCGGCGCCGTACCTGTTCCCGAAGAAGATCTTCCTGTTGTCCTTCCTGAGGATGTGGAATTAACGGGTGAGGGGGGATCTCCCCTTGTAAGTATCAAATCATTTGTTGAAACGACATGTCCCAACTGCAACGGTCCGGCAAAACGGGAAACCGACACCATGGATACATTTGTCGAATCATCCTGGTATTTTGACCGGTTTTGCTCACCCCACTTCGATGAAAAACCGGGGCTTGATAAAGAAGCTGTTAATTACTGGATGCCCGTTGATCAGTATATCGGTGGGATTGAGCATGCTATCCTTCACCTGCTTTACTCGAGATTCTATACAAAGGTACTGAGAGATTTCGGTGTCTTCAATTTCGACGAACCCTTCACCAATCTGCTTACCCAGGGAATGGTCTGCAAGGAAACCGAAAGATGCAAAGAACATGGATATCTTTATCCTGAGGAGGTAAAGGACGGGAAATGTGTGCACTGTGGACTCAATGTCAAGATCGGTAAAACAGAAAAGATGTCCAAGTCCCTGAAAAATGTCGTTGATCCGGACTATATAATTCGTGAATATGGTTCTGACACGGCCAGGATATTCTGCCTTTTTGCGGCGCCGCCTGAGAAGGATCTGGAATGGAGTGATCAGGGAGTCGAAGGGTCATTCCGGTTTCTCAACAGGGTGTGGCGCATTGT